>CAYJDV010000014.1:0-10873 GCA_964369095.1 uncultured Candidatus Saccharibacteria bacterium
TTCTTCAGGTTTGTTGTATCTATCTGTATAGCGTGTTTGCCCCAGTGGATGCGGTTCCAAGCTCGTTCGTGGAGGAAGTACATGATGATGCTGATACTGTTTGAGATAAGGACTATGAGTGCGGTCTTTTCAGCACTTCTTGTAATAGCGTAACCAATAATACTATCGATGATAATACTGAGGATACGGTAGGTGATGGCCTTGATGGCTGAACGGGTTCTTTTTTCTCTGTGCATAGGTAAGATTATACCTAAAATACATATTTTGTTATAATGGTTTATATGTCATTTGGAATGGAAGGTGTACCGCCAATGCACTGGAGTAAAGAAAATCTAAAATTTGCCGTTGATAAGCTTCAAGAAAAGCCGCCTGTTTTTGGTGAGGATACTGGTGAGCGAGATGGTAAATACTTTGCCATGGGCTATGAAGTGGAGAAAGATGAATACGAACATTTTATCAAACAACTCGATGAGCTCCTTGGAATCGCTACAGAAAGTATGGGCAAAGAGTTGGAGGATCTAAATAGATTCGATCAAGCTGCATAAATAAAAATCCCCTAGGTCAGACCTAGGGGATTTTTGTTTCAGATTTATTTTATTGCTCCAGCTTTTTTTAGTGTTGCGTAGGCGCCGTTCTTTTTGATAGTTCGGAGACCTTGAGGGGAGATAGTCACAACTACTGTCTTGTTTAGTTCTGGTACGAAAACTCGCTTCTTTTGGAGGTTTGCATAACGACGAACAGACCCTGTTGGGGTGAAAACAGTCGCACGAGTACGGTTGGCGTATTTACCGCCTATTAGAGAAGACTTTTTAGTTACAACACATTCCTTTGCCATAGTCTGCAGATAATAACACAACAGCCTCTGGTCTGCAACACAACCTGGAAATTAGAGTTTTTACATATATTTATATTGTCTAGCCTGGCATTTTCTCGTATAGTATAAGGATGAATGGCCCACTTTCTATATTTTATTTTCTAGTTTTGATTATCTCTATCATTTTGCACGAAGTCGCACACGGTATCGCGGCAGAGAGAGAAGGGGATCCAACTGCTCGGATGCTCGGACGTATCACACTCAACCCTCTTAAGCACATTGATTGGTTAGGTTCAGTAATTTTGCCTCTAACTCTGATACTCTCTGGTGCTGGATTCGTCGTTGGATGGGCAAAGCCTGTGCCGTACAATCCTGAAAATCTAAAACGAGGAAATAAAAGTGTCGCCCTCGTATCTATCGCCGGTATCATCGTCAACCTTTCTATTGCTCTGATCTTCGGGCTCGCGATGCGCGTCGCTCTCATTGCTGGAGTTACAGCTCAGGGATTTTTTGATATCTCAAGTATTATCGTCTTGGTAAATATTGTCTTGGCGCTTTTCAATGCTATCCCGATTGCACCACTAGACGGTTTCCGCTTTCTCGGTGCTGTCTTACCTTTTCGCTTTAACAAAGTGATGAACTTTATAGAACAGTATTCTTTGCCGTTATTGCTCCTCTTCCTATTTTTTGGCTGGAAATTCGTGGCTCCTCTAGCTTTTAAGCTATTTACTCTGATAACTGGTATTTCTATATAAGCATTATCCCGATAGGGCTTGCACTCGCAGGCTTTGTATAGTAGGATGGCTGTTACATGGCTACGATTAATCAGCTAATAAAGAAACCAAGAACAAAACAAGTCCGCAAATCAAAGGCGGTCGCTCTTTCTCGTGGTATGAACCACATCCACAACCGACCAGTATTTTACGCATCTCCTTTCAAGCGTGGCGTTTGTGTTAAGGTTTCAACAACTACTCCAAAGAAGCCTAACTCAGCGGTTCGAAAGATTGCTCGTGTAAGACTTACTAACGGTCAAGAAGTTACAGCTTATATTCCTGGTGAAGGACACAACCTACAGGAACACTCAGTGGTAATGATCCGTGGTGGACGTGTTAAGGACTTGATTGGAGTTCGATATCACATCGTTCGAGGTGTTCTCGATACACAAGGGATAGATAAGCGTCGAAAGAGTCGTTCTATGTACGGTACAAAGCGACCTAAGGCAGCTAAGAAGTAATTTACATAATATATGCGAAGACCAGTAAAAAACAGAAATATAGTTTCTCCTGACATCAAGTATGGTTCTCTTCGACTTGAGAAGTTTATCAACTGCATCATGTGGGACGGAAAGAAAAACATTGCTCGAACAGCAGTGTATGACGCACTTGATATCATCAAGGAAAAAGAAGGAGTAGAAGATCCTCTCGAAGTGTTCGAATTGGCACTTAAAAATGCTGGTCCACTAGTTGAAGTTCGATCACGACGTATCGGTGGAGCAAACTACCAAGTTCCTCGTGAAGTTCGCAACGAACGACGCCTCTCACTGGCTATGCGATGGATCATCGACTCAGCTCGATCTCGAAAGGGAGTTAAGGTATCTGTAGCTCTAGCTGACGAATTCATCCAAGCTTCAAAAGGCGAAGGAAATGCTGTCAAAAAGAAGAAAGATACTCACAAAATGGCCGAATCTAACAAGGCTTTCGCCCACTTCGCTTGGTAATAACAAAAAAGTCCCTAAAAGGGGCTTTTTTGTTGACATGTGACCAGATAGGTATAGACTTAATTCAGAAGACGTTTCGCTGAGTTATAAAAAAAGGCACCTGTACAGCTCATGTGCAAAGTAAGTTTTAAGGGTGCCTTTTTCAATTTTTATATTTTAAACTTTTCTCATAAGCAGTTAGTTTTGGTAACGGCCCCGATTTCTATCGGGGCTTCTCTATATCTAATTTTTCTATTGCAAAAAAGGTCATTTACTCGTATAGTAGTGTCACTTGACCCGCTTTAGCGGGCATTATTAACAAATTCACAAAACAACAAAAAGATTTATGGAACGAGAATATTCATTAGAGAGAACCCGAAACTTCGGAATCATCGCCCACATTGATGCGGGAAAAACTACTACTTCAGAGCGCGTACTTTACTATACAGGTATGAGTCACAAAATCGGCGAGGTGCACGATGGAGAAACTACTACTGACTGGATGGAACAAGAGCGAGAGCGTGGTATCACTATCACTTCTGCGGCTGTTACTTGTAACTGGGTACCTACATACTCAAACGGTGATAAGAAAAATACATACCGTTTCAATATTATCGATACACCAGGACACATCGACTTTACTGTTGAGGTGAAGCGATCACTTCGTGTGCTCGATGGTGCTGTTGTTGTTTTCGATGGTGTGGCAGGTGTTGAACCTCAATCTGAGACCAACTGGCGTTATGCTGATGAAGCCAACGTTCCACGTATTTGTTTTGTGAACAAACTCGATCGTACTGGTGCTTCTTTTGAACACTCATACAAAACTATTTTGGACCGTCTTTCTAAAAAGGCAGTTCGGGTACAAATCCCAATCGGACTTGAAGAAAATCATGAAGGTGTTGTAGATCTTTTGGAAATGAAAGCTTACTACTTCGAAGGAGAAATGGGGAACAAGGTTATCCAAAAAGAAATCCCTGAAAACATGATGGCCGACGCAAAGAAGTTCCATGATGAACTTATCGAGCGCATTGTTGAAAATGATGATGACCAAATGGCAGCATACCTAGACGGTACTGTGCCTTCTATTCCAGAACTTAAAAAGACTCTTCGAAAGGCTGTTATTGCTAACGCTGTTTTCCCGGTTTACGCAGGTTCTGCTCTTAAGAACAAAGGTGTTCAGCTCGTACTCGACGCAGTGGTGGACTATCTTCCAGCTCCAACTGATATCAAGGCGGTAACAGGAACAAATCCTGACACTGAAGAACTTATCTCTTTGCCAGCAGATGACAACGCTCCGTTTTCAGCCCTCGCTTTCAAATCTATGGTTGACCCATTCGTTGGTCAGCTCGTATTCTTCCGTGTTTATTCTGGAACAGTTGAAGCAGGTTCTTATATTTACAACCCACGTACTGGAAACAAAGAACGTATGAGTCGTATCGTGCGTATGCAAGCCGATCAGCGTGAAGAAGTGAAGAAAGTTTTCGCTGGAGAAATCGCAGCAGCGGTAGGACTCAAGGATACTAAGACTTCTGACACACTCTGTGATGAGAAAAATCCTGTAGCACTCGACCGTATCAAGTTCCCGGTTCCTGTTATCAACCTCCGTATTGAACCAAAGACAAAAGCAGACCAAGAAAAAATGGGTCTTGCTCTTAGTAAGCTCTCTGATGAAGACCCAACATTCGTTGTGTCGACTGATCCTGAAACAGAAGAAACTATCATCGCAGGTATGGGAGAACTTCACCTTGAAATCATCGTTGACCGTATGAAGCGTGAGTTCGGTGTTGAAGCCAACGTTGGTAAGCCACAAGTAGCATACCGAGAAACTATTACTGGTGAATCAAGTTCAGAAGGTAAGTACATCAAGCAATCTGGAGGTAAGGGTAACTACGGTCACGTAAAAATCCGAGTAAAACCAATGGATCTAAGTATTGATGCTAAAGATCTCCCAAAGAACATCAAGCGTGATGGATTCTTTGAATTCGTAAACACTATTAAAGGAGGTGCTATTCCACAAGAATACATCGTGCCTTGTGAAAAAGGTTTCCGAGAAGGACTTGAACGTGGAGTACTTGCTGGATTTAAAATGGAAAACGTTTCTGTTGAACTTTACGACGGTTCATACCACGAAGTTGACTCAAACGAAATGGCCTTCAAGATCGCTGCTTCTATGGCGGTGCGTGAAGCGACAGCCAATGCTCGTCCGGTGATCCTAGAGCCGATGATGAAGGTTGAAGTTGTGACTCCTGACAAGTTCATGGGAGACGTAAACGGATCTCTTTCATCTCGCCGTGGTCTTATCGAAGGTATGGAGACTCGTGGTCTTAACCAAGTTGTGAACGCCGTTGTTCCACTTTCTGAAATGTTCGGATACATGACAACTCTTCGATCTATGACTGAAGGACGCGCAGGTTTCACTATGGAATTCCTGCGTTATGATGCTGTTCCACAAAACGTGGCTCAGACAATCATCGAATCTAGAAAATAATTTAAAAATACAAACAACACAAAATCCGCCCAATGGCGGATTTTGTGTTGTTTGACTTCTGACAAAAAAAGAGTAGAGTTTGCCTAAACAAATTCTAAACTTCTTAAACAACAAAATATGAAAAAAGAACAAAGACATCTATGGATTGAGGGCGGAATTTCTGTATCTACAGGATTAACACCTGTAGTTATAGACTACATTTCTGGGAAAAGAAAATCTTTACCAAAAGGTCTAACCTGGGGTGAGTTCATTCTCATCTGGGATCTACAGAAAGAGCTGTTTGAAAAAACAAGTTTCTTTAAAGAAAGAGTGGCTCCGTACCGATCAATGAAAAAAAACCACACAGGCCATAACCTAATGCTAGACGTGCATCAAGTTATATTTCTCAGACCTTCAACAAGAGATTTTTTCTTAGAAAATCTTCCCGCACATTTTGCTATGGGTTTATGTAAAACTGTTTTTGAATATAAAAAACAGTTTGAGCGAACCACAGATAAGGGCGACAAGGTAACGATCCTTAGTTCGATTGCCAAATTAACGGCCAAACACTCTTTTTCAAAATATGAGCTTCAGGCTTATATTGAAATGACAAAAGGTGTGGAAAATTTTGATTTCTTGGCACAGGTCATGGTTAATACTTTCATTAACTCCTATCCTAAAGAGGGGTTAAATCTTGTATTGGAAATACCTGTGACTGATGATCAGTTAGCAGCTGTATGCAGGAAGATAGACGAAGATCCAAAGTTGGTAAATGTTTATGATTTACTGAGGCTGTATGATAAGTATCCAAGGCAGGTGGTAAAGGATATTATCGCTAAACAATTTGCAGATGATCAGGAAAAAGAAAGAACTGCTGAGCACCTTTTTGAAAACATACAAAGTATGTTTAGGGTGGATAGTAGGGATGAGGTCAGAGAAAGAAATATCAAAATCTATCCTCTTTTGCAAATTATTATTCCGTCACTGAAGCTCGATGGCAACAGCTTACATTATTTGATGAATCTGATGCCTGAGTATGTTAGCCATAGTGATATCGATAACCTTTTAGACAGGGTGTTCGGTATTTACGAGAAAAAGGAATACGGCCTCATGTTTGATAACTTCATGATGTATTACAACTATTGCCCGCAAAGAAAAAAATCATGGTTGGATCTTTATATAAAAAATATAATCTACCATGGTGGTGGGGCATTCAAAGAATACCTTGAGGTATACAAATTGACCAAAGATATAAGGGTAATAGAAACTGTTATCGACCATCAGTTTCCTAAACTTGAAAGTGTAAGTGAAGATTTTGCAACCTTTTTTCAGTGGCTATTTGAAAATCATACAGATTTGTACAACAAGGTATATCAACAAATTTCCGAAGGAGGGTACCTGGAAAAATGGTGGTTAAAAATTCAGGGCTATCAAAATTACAATAAGATGGCCTTTATAAAGTTTTCAACTCATTTTGCTTAATTTCCTTATGAATTCTAAGTCCGTTTCGAAAGAGGCGGATTTTTTTTATTTTGACAAAATCTGGGTTTATAGTAAGGTCAAAGAAAAACAAATGAATATGAAAAAGAACGTTTTTAACAAAGGTTTGCTTCCTGGATCAAAAATAGCAGTGTACCTAGCTGATGAAAACATAAAAAGCTTACAATCGATATTCGTCGAATTGGATAATTATTTCACTAGCAAACTCTATGGCGAATTTGGATCAATTCCTCATGAACATACACAGGTATGTTCTGTAGTTATCTCACCTGTTCTACAAAAGAAGTATCCATCTTTAATGCTCGGTATGGAAAATGGACACATCGCATTGAAAGATCAGAAAGACGGTTACATACGGGCGAAGACTATTGATCAGCTTTGTAAGAATTTTTTTAAAGGATTTTTTAGCGAAGGGATTACAATTACATCTCAAAGCGAGCTGACCTTCCTCCCTAAAAATCAAAAGAGCAAGGAAGATGTTTCATTTAAGAAAAAGCAGATGTTCCGTGTATCCTTCACTTTGCGATATTTGGGAGCAAGTCAGCCGATAATCCATGATCTTCTAGTGGTGAAATCTAATTGGAAACTAACAAAAATAGAAGTAATTACTTAAATACACATCCCGCCACGGCGGGATATTTTATTTTGACTAATACGTAAATAATGGTAAAGTCAGGCAAATAAAATTTTAAAAAAATGAAGAAACAAGTCTCGATTTTTATTGACCCAGTGATTTCTTTAAGAGAACTGAAAAAGTTTATTGACCCTCCAGTTCTTAAATACGAAGGACTTATCGATTCGATACTTGCGGAACAATATTCACACCTTATTAATGAAGAGCGTGAGGTGGTTGTGAGTGGAATGAATGCCGACGTAAGGGGTAGATCTGAATTACACCAAATACCCTTTGGTACTCTTTTTAAAGAGTATGGTGATAAAAGAGATTTGCTTGCACAGGTTCCTTATCTTTTAGGATTGGTTAAACATCAGAGTTTCCTGAGAAGGTACCAGGATATCCAATCGATAGAAGTGTTCGAGAATAAACCAGAAGGTTTATTCAAAGGAGCTTTCGGTAGACCTTCATATTTGTGTCTGCGAAGGGTTGGCACAGGTTATGTCGTTGCGATATCAACTTATGTCCACAAGGGTGTGATCAATGCTGAAGCAGCGGTTAGTCCAAACTGTATCAAAGTTCTTTCTTTTCCTGATAAGGTCGTTGATAAAACTTACCTATCGGAAAAAATGATTTGCTAATTTACTTCCCGCCAATTCAGCGGGATTTTTGTTTTTATGATAAGGTAATATAAAATGAACATTATGAAACAAACAGCTTTAATTACCGGAGGGACAGGTGGGATAGGTGGAGCGTGTGTAAAGGTTTTACATGATTTAGGTTGGGAGATTTATGCTCCTGTTCGTAATATTAAAACCGCACAAGGTCTTCTTTCTATACCCGGCATTCATGTTGAAGAAGTAGATTTTACTGATCAAACAAAAATAAATAATTATTGTTTGAATCTAACTGCTTCAGTTCCAGAACTTTCCCTTACTGTTCTTGCCGCAGGGGGAAGGGGGCCAAACAAAGAATTCCATGATGCAGATTTTCCAGGGAACACTCCTGAAGAAAAACTGGAAAATGCTATTGCTGGACATTGGGAGGCAAGTGTCGAGACAAAGCGTCGTTTGCTCGACGGGCTTATTGGTTCATTTGGAGCTTCTCTAAAACATACATTTCTTGTTGCTCTCGGCTCACATATCAGCACACACCCATTTGAACAGGCAGTAGAGTGGGGAGAGATTGCTTACTATAAGTCTATGGTAGGAGTGGATACTACAGTTGTTGCTGTGTCGCCATTTTTTGAAAACTTTTTAGTTGATAAGCCGGCACTTGTGCGAACAGGTCTGACACAAGACAGTCTTAAATTTGTGCTAGATGATCCAACTAGGGAGAAGAAAGAACCTTTGGATTATGCTCTTGAATTATTAAAAAAAACTGGACGTATTTAATTTCTAAACCACCCAAGAGGGTGGTTTTTTTGACCAAATACTCTATTCGTGTTATGGTGAAGAAAAATGCACAACACATGAAGAAAACACTTAATACCATTCAAGCGATCACTGATGCTTTGTTTGAAGATTTCAAGACCTACTATTTTGGGGAACCCTTTGTAAGAAGCGTAATTGGTTTTCCAGGGAACACTGTAATCCAGCCAATAAAGATAGATGGGCAATACTTGTTCATAGGTCTTCATCGCGATAGGTATATTTCTCGCTTCATTATTATTGGAGGATCTATCGGTGGCGAACACAGAATAGATCGTAAGCAGGTCGCTTTTATTCTCTTTGGAGGTAAAATTTGTGGAATTTTAGGTAAACAAACCTTCAAAAACAAGTTTTACTATGATTCTAAGGGGAAGATTGATGCCGATCAGCAGGAAGGCTTCCTTCACGCAACAGCCACGGCAATGTCTCGCCTTGATGTAATAAACAGAAACCGTCAAAAGGTTATGAAAAAAGAGCTTAAAATAGAAGAAGTTCCTGTTTTAACACCTATTCCCGACAAACTACCCAGGGATATACGTAGTTTGTTGATGAATTTGTAATACCTAATTTCCCCTCCTAAAAGGGGATTTTTTTATACTCAGATAAAGCTTTACTATATTTGACAAAAGAAGCTCAAATGATATGATAGGTCACAATCGCATGGTTGCGTTTTGTTTTTATTTGCGAGAGTTTTTATTAAAAATATAATTTTTAGAGTTCATTATTATGGCAAACGAACAATTTGATCGTTCAAAGCCACACGTAAACGTAGGAACAATTGGTCACGTTGACCACGGAAAGACTACTCTTACTGCGGCAATCCTCCACGTTCTTTCTATGAACGGGGATACAGTTAAGTTAAAAGGTGTTGATGAGATTGACGGCGCGCCTGAAGAAAAGGCACGTGGTATTACTATCAACATTTCGCACAACGAATATTCTACAAAGAATCGTCACTACGCGCACATTGATGCTCCAGGTCACGCTGACTACATCAAGAACATGATTACTGGTGCAGCTCAAATGGACGGTGCTATCCTTGTGGTGGCAGCGACAGATGGAGCTATGCCACAAACTCGTGAGCACGTTTTGCTTGCGAAGCAAGTTGGTGTTCCAAAAATGATCGTATTCCTAAACAAATGCGACATGGTTGATGACCCAGAAATGATTGACCTAGTTGAAGAAGAAATCCGTGAGATTCTTGGCAAGCAAGGCTTTGATGCTAATGCTCCAGTTATCCGTGGTTCAGGACTTAAGGGTCTAGAATCTACTTCAATCGAAGATCCATGGGCTCAGAAAGTTCTTGAGCTTACTCAAGCACTCGATGAATACATCCCTATGCCAGAGCGTGAGCTCGACAAGCCATTCCTTATGCCTATCGAAGATATCTTTTCTATCGAAGGACGTGGAACTGTGGTTACTGGACGTATCGAACGTGGTATCGTAAAGGTTGGTGAAGAAGTTGAAATCGTGGGTATCAAAGATACTATGAAGACAACTGTTACTGGTATTGAAATGTTCAACAAGCAGCTTAACGAAGGTCAAGCTGGGGACAACGCTGGTATTCTCCTCCGTGGTGTTAAGAAAGAAGACCTTACTCGTGGACAAGTGCTTTCAAAGACTGGTTCTGTGAAGCCTCACACAAAGTTTGAAGGTGAAGTATACGTTCTTAAGAAAGAAGAAGGTGGACGACACACTCCTTTCGTAAACGGTTACAAGCCTCAGTTCTACGTTCGTACTACTGACGTTACAGGTTCTGTGACTCTTCCAGCAGGTGTTGAAATGGTTATGCCAGGAGACACTGTTAAGGTTGAAGTTGAGCTTGTTGCTCCGGTTGCTATGGAAGAACAGATGCGTTTCGCTATCCGAGAAGGAGGCCGAACAGTTGGTGCAGGTGTTGTTACTAAAATAATCGCCTAACCTAGTCTTTAATTGCTCTTTCTGAAAAATATATGGCTACTACAAAAACCCCAACTAAAAAAGTCGCAAAGGCGAAAGCCGACGATGTACAGTCAATGCTTCGCATCCGCGTACGAGCATACGAGAACAAGATTCTCGATGTAAGTACCAAGCAAATCATTGATACTGCGCTTCGTTATGATGCCAAAGTTCGTGGACCTATTCCACTTCCTACGGAAATCAAAAAGTACACAGTCAACCGTTCTGCGTTTATTTACAAAAATTCACGTGAGCAGTTTGAAATGCGTGTACACAAGCGACTTATCGACATCGAAAACCCTTCATCAAAAGTGATCGAAGCACTCACAAACCTATCAATGCCATCTGGTGTCGATATCGATGTGAAGATGATGTAATCGCAAAACTCTCTAATAAAAACAACAAAAAATCCCCA
>CAYJDV010000014.1:10973-12760 GCA_964369095.1 uncultured Candidatus Saccharibacteria bacterium
AATAATGCAAAATAACGACATTCCTAATGTTTGGAATTATAGGGTGAGACAACATTCCTGAATGCCGTGTTGGTAAAAAATCCGTTTGTTTTGTTAGCGGTTAACAAAGTAGTCCCGATAATGGCGCTGGGACGATAAAGTACTGTCGTAAGATAGCACAAGCGCATAAAGTTATGAGTATGTTATTTGTTCTTTTAAAAACCAGTGTAACTGGGCAGTTAATTCTTTTAGGGTTAGCATTGTTAGCGATTGTCGCTGTCATTGTTTTTGTTCTAAAGAGAAGAGGTAAACTTGATGAGGTTTGGCCTCAGGAAAACAATGACGCAGGTGCGGAAATTACGGAATTTACTGACGTACCTTCTTCAGTAGAGAATATTCCTATTGTCCAGAAGGTAGAATACGATTACAACCCTTCGGTGCCGGTAGATTTTTATACTATCGATCCGGACGATAGAAATCGTTATATCAACAAAAGGTATCCTGGATTTACTGTGCGCTTCGTACAGATGCCGAAAAAAGATCACGATTGTTTGCAGTTATATACATCTCTGCCAAATCAGTTTCTTTGCCCGGTGGACACTAATGCCTTGAGATCGGCCGTTCCGGAATTGGCGACTGTAGAGAATCTGGATATTCATTATCTTAGATTATCAAAATCACCGGCGGTAAAATGGACCGATATTGAGAATAAGATTTTAAGTTTTGTATTCAAGCATCTTCACAAGGTTTATACCTGGAAGTTTGAAAAGCAGGTTGTTTTTGTTAAAGAACACCATGCAGATTCATCTGTGCTGAACTTTAACTTGAAGCTTGAAACAAACTATCAATTAGATCTGGGACGTAAGTTAATGAATATTAACGGTATTACCTGGGCTTTTTCTTCAAATTCCGCAACGGGTGCTCCGGCATGTATGGAGCATGACAATGTTTACGAATTTAATCTTGGAAAAGGAAAATCTTTTACCTGGGAAGAGCTTGAGTTGAAGGTTAAAAAGGTCTTTATTGAACATTTTCCAACTGGTGTTAGGTTTACTGGTAAATGGGAAACTGGTGGTTATGTTACTGATGTGCCAGCGGATACTTCCGAAATGTAGGAATTTATTTTTTTGTACTCTATGCCCCCGAGGAATCGGGGGCTTTTTTGTTACCTAGAGAACTAACTTGCGCAAAATAGATACTCGTGTATAATCCTTGTCACCTGTTACTCAATCTACTACAGATTCGAAAAGAGGTAATGTTGGCCTAAACCCCAACCACTTACATACCATGAAATACATTTTAGGACGAAAACTACATATGACACAGCTCTTTGATGACAAAGGGATTGTTACTCCTGTGACAGCTATTGTGGCTATGCCAAATACTGTGACTAAGGTTAAGACTGTTGAAACTGACGGTTACAACGCTGTTCAGCTCGGAAGTGAAGACCAAAAGGTTTCTCGCGTTTCAAAAGCTGTTTCTACTGCTTTTGGAGGTAAGGCTTACAAGATCGTGCAAGAGATTCGCCACAACGAAGCTCCTACTGCAACACTTGGCGAAGAGGTGACTGTTGCTTCTTTTGAAAAAGGTGACGATGTTGTCGTTACTGGTACTTCAAAGGCAAAAGGTTTCCAAGGTGTTGTTAAAAGATACAACTTCAAAGGAGGACCAAGATCTCACGGACAAAAGCACTCAGAGCGAGAGCGAGGATCTTCAGGTGGAGGTCCAGGACGTGCTGGAGGACGTGTTGTTATGGGTATGCGTATGCCAGGGCGAACTGGAGGGGACACTGTCTCTGTAAAGGGCCT
>CAYJDV010000015.1:0-5631 GCA_964369095.1 uncultured Candidatus Saccharibacteria bacterium
TCCCAGCCGGAGCCTTTTTCCCGCCACCAAAAGTGGATTCAGCTATTATTTCTATAGAAAATATCTCACGAGACTTCTTTAAAGATACTAATGAAAAGCTTTTCTTTGAGATACTTAAATCTTGCTTTGGTAAAAAACGTAAGCAACTACTAGGCAGCTTAGGAGATTTTCTAGAAAACAAAGATAAAGCTACGTCTGTGCTTCAAATAGCAAACATTTCTCCAAAGGCTCGCCCAGAAACACTTTCAAAAGAAGATTGGAGAAAAATAGCACAAACAGTCTCGTCATATATTTAAAATATGGTGATATACTTGTAGTGCTAAATGGAACCTCAAGAAAATCACATTTCATACAAACCGAGTAAACAATTCCTAGTTCGCGGGGGAATTGCTGTCGGGATTATCATCGTAGTACTTATTGTTCAAACAGATTGGTTCCGCGGACTTTTCAATAAATCCCCAAACTCTGTAGAAATTTTAAATTCAAATGAAACAGTTGGGGGACTGATAGGAAAAGATACAAATGGAAACGGTATCCCAGACTGGGAAGAGAGACTTTGGGGACTTGATCCAGCAGTACTATATACAAACGGTGTACCGAACAAGCAAATAATCGAAGAAAAGAAGAAAAACCTTGGTATTACTGACTCAGATGACGGCCCTTTGAATGAAACTGATATTTTGGCACAACAACTCTTCAGTATCACTAGTGCTATCAACCAGTCTGATCAAGGAGATAGCGGGATACTCTCTACCATTGGCTCGGATATTGGAAGTTCAATAAAGTTCAAACAGGTTTCAAACCGTTATTCATTACAAAATGTAAAAACTACCAAAACAACAACAGCATCGCTGACAAGTTACTACAATTCAGTAACAAAAATATCAGAAAAATATAAAAATGAAATTGCCGCCACAGATGTATTGGTCCCGGCGCTTGAGACAGGGGATTTTAGTGAAGTATCAAAACTAAAAGAAACAGCGGCGTCTTATATAGCATTTAGTAAAAGCCTCCAAGCCCTAACTGTCCCTACTGGAATAATAGAACAGCACCTTGCAATGATAAATGGTTTCTACGGTATGGCTGATTCTTTCCAATACATACTTGAAATAGAAGATAATGGAGTAAATGCGGTGGCAGGTATCGCAATTTATAAAAATTATGCCCTTAGAGTCGACAAAGCGTTACTTGAACTCAATGACTATTTCTTCAATTACGGTATAATAAACTAATAAATATGAAACCTGTAAAATTCTTAATTACACTCTCTCTATTATTTGTTCTCACTTTTCAACCTCTGGTACTTTTCGCACAAATAGGAGGCGGGGGTGGAGGTGGAACTGTTGGTGGTGGATCAGGAGGAGGCGGGGTTAGTGGTGGAGGTAGCGGAGGAACTGGCACAGGTACAGTTGGAGGTGGATCAGGTACAGGTAGTGGTACAGGTGCCCCATCTACTAGTGGTGGAGGTAGCGGCGGTACATATGAACCTTCATCTTCTACGGCTGGTAATGGTAAAAGCTTTTCAGGATCAAGTTTCAGTGGAGTGGGTGGAGCGGTCGCAGGCTGCGCCAATGTTGGAGGACCGCTTGTTGGAGCAGTAAGTGGTCTTTTCAAAAAAGATAAAGATGAGACAAGTACAACAAATAGCCAAAGTAATGTTCCAACTGACGCCAAATCAGTTGAAACACAGGCAAAAAAGATAAAAGACGAAGAAAAGAAAAATAACAGAAGACAAGAATGTCTCAACGGTATCGCCTACGCCGCTGCCAAAACACTGCTACAACAAGTCTCTAGTAAAACACTTACTTGGGTCAATAAAGGTCTCGGTGGTAACCCAACTTATGTCCAAGACATCACTTCACAACTACAAACAGTACGTGACGAAAAACTCCAATCATACTTAGATGATGCACAGGATAGTAACTCTATATTTGGTAATGCGCTTCGATCAACCATCACCCAGCAAACAACAGGTGTTAGCGATGGCTATTTAAATAAAGTAATGAACACACCTGAGGCCAAAGAGTATGAAGCATTTCAAAAAGATTTTAGTAGTGGCGGTTGGGGAGCGCTCTTGAACATGAACAATAACCCTATTGGGGCGACATTTAACAGTGCGGAAAGACTCCAAAAAGATATTGATAAAAACCAAGAAGCACTGACCAATGAAGTCCAAAGAAACAACGGCTTCCTTGATATGCGAACTTGTGTTGAATACGAAAGTGCTAATCAACCACATAGTTGGGATGACGCCGATCCAGATCCTACTACCACAACAAATACGAACCCAACGGGAACTGCTCCAAAATGTCTAAGATATAAGACAGTTACTCCTGGATCTGTTATTTCAAGCCAAGTGGAAAATATCCTTGGTTCATCAACTAGACAGCTAGAACTCGCCGATAGTATCAACGAGATTCTTGGCGCTGTTTTCGATCAAATACTCAACGGACTGATGCAAGACGGACTTAATTCTCTACAAAACAGAAAAGGTGGTGGCAACAACAACTTTGGAGGGCTTGGGACAAATGTTGTCCTTGGAACAAACGGATTACCGATAGGAAGTAGTAGTGCAGGAGACGCATTTGGTTACCAACTCCCTGGTAATGGTTATGATGTTCAAGAGTTTGATATATCTCGACCACAGATGCTTAGATCTATAACCCAAGCACAATATAATTTCTTAAACAGAAGTAAGGATTCACAAATAGCAATGCGTAGTATCGTACCAAACCTTGGAGCACTGGACTACTGTATTCCTGGACCAAATCCTACTTGGCAAAGTGGCCTAAATAGTAACTTCCAAGCTTTCATGGCTGGTTTTGAAGTTCCAACACAAGGAAGAACCTTTGGTAATAAACTCCTTGGGGCGCTTGGTAAGGTAGATATGGGAGGTGGTATAGGTATGGTTTTGAGTTTGTTTGGATTTGATCAAGACGACAAAGTACTTGATTGTTGCTTACTAGGTGTTTCAGATCTTTATGACAAGGTTAAGGATACTAACTATGAAACACAAGTTTGGGGTTATAACTACTACACAAAAGACTATAGTCGCAGAGTCAAAAAAGTAGAAGCTGGGTGGGTTCGCCAGTTTATCGCTGCTGGATATGAACGTATCGTTGAAAAATACAAAGTAAATTTTGCCGATGAAAAAATAATAGCCTTATTTACTGCTGTTGATCCAGATACCGCCAAAGCTCGTGGAAATATAAGAGAGTCAATAAAAGAAACAGGTAAACTTGTTCTATATAATGAAACGATCACGACTCTCGATGAAGATTACAAACAGGCTATTTCTGACAAAGAAGACACTATCGCTGAACTCGAAGAGATACGAACAGAAGCTTTAGCAATAGTTAAGAAGGCTAAAGCTAGACACATCGCAGAACAGGCCGCCGCAGGAACTCCGCTAATAGGTAGAGTTAGAGATCCCATAACAGGAGCAGACAAAGGGCTGTGTATCGATAATGCATATGTCATCGATGAAAGTCCTATCGTTGGTCCTGCTCGCCAAGAATCAGAAGTACCAGAAGATTCTATGATACAGAAAACCAGAGATGCAAAAATTTATTTCTATAGTCAATTACAATAAAAATATATGAAACGCAAACTGACCATCATCGTAATAATACTTCTCATCATCCTACTGGTAGCCGGAGGTCTTTGGATGTTGGCACGTAATAAGGCAACTAAAAACAGTACAACTCCTCCAACCTTTAGAGAATTCATAGGACTAGGAGCAACAAAAAAGCCTGCAGCTGGTGGAAACACCGACAACAATATCTCTTCTGATTTCGTAAATCCACCAACTGAAACACCTAGTACAGGTTCTGGTTCACAGATTATCCCAATAGGAACTAGTGTTTTCACAGATAGTAACGGTTCTCCTCAGGGAGGTATGGGAGTAGGTCTAGGGGGTGGGTTAAGCGGTGGACTTGGAGGAGGATTGGGAGGTGGACTCGGTGGCGGCCTAGGGGGTGGACTTGGAGGAGGATTGGGAGGTGGACTAAACGGAGGAGGTGGAGGTAGTAGTGGTACAGGGGGCACTGGAGGAACTGGTACTGGAGGAGGTGGAGTTGTAATATTGCCACCACCACAAAGTACAACACTACCAGAGTGTGGACCTGCTGACCTAAGTATCAATTTCACACCGGACGAGATCAATCGACTAAATGCCTTAAAGACAAGATTCTTTGTGGTAGCCGAAACACTCAACACTGACGCTGATGTAGCGACAGAACTATCTAACTACAGTACTTTCAAAGCTAAATCTAAGAAGATAGTTGAATTAAATAACTACTGTATGAATAGTTCAGTATATAAAACCGCAGTGGCTACTCCTGTAAGTACTCAACCGTATGGAGCGACTGTCCCAGGTACCAATGGCACTATCAACTACCGAGTTCCAACTCCTTTCTGGCATGATTTTGCAAAAGACAACCAAGCATTTGTTCATCAGGGAAGTAACTGGATGGGTATCTTTTCAGATCCTGATTCTATTTTCCCAGAAAGAAGTATCGAACACGCACTTCGTATCAATTTGTGGTAACAAACCTTGTAATATAGTGATATAATAATCGTAGTGAATTTGTATTCTTTTTTTAGAAAGAAACATAGTAAACCTTTTGTAGGAGCATTTTTTGCTGCGGCATTTTTGTCAGCATTTTTTGCTTTCAAGTCACCGGCTGAAGCCGACTATCTAAGTGACTACTCAACACTTTTCAGCGGGACTTCACCAGCCCCTTTATTAAAAGTGATGAAGCTTGTCAGCCCTACAGCCCCAAATTCAACTACTCTAAAGCCGGACGTTCAATTTAATTTCCAAGGAAGTTTTCCTTTTACGAGCAATAACCCCTTACAACATGAGAAAAAATGGTACTGGGATCATATAAGAGATTTTTTCTATCACACCATCGACCCTACGATTCCTGACAGTGGAAGCCCCTATGTTTTCATGCTTCGAATCTGTGATACTAATGTAACCGATGAAGGGAAATGTTTATTTTCTATTGTTCCTCATCAAAAAGAAATGAGTGACGACGAGAGTATCTTCTGCCCAAATGGTAAAAGTAGCTGTAAATTACCAGGCCCTACAGACCCTACGTCTAAGATATATCATTACACCGCTACTATTAATAACAGTGGCCTTGGCGTCGCTTATTGGTTGAACCATTCAGATATTCAAAACGATAAGTTCAATGTTCAATTTGATGTTAAAAATTTGTCCCTTCTTGCAGACGGAAAACTCGATACACCAATATCTCTAAAAGAGATTTTCAAAATAGGAGATCCGACAACTTACAAGGCAGATATCTGGTACTGTAGCGGAAGAAGGGATAACGAAGATTTGCCAACAAATGAGCCTACACCCAATATTCGACAGTTTAAAAATTTATGTGGCGGCGATAGACCATATTTTAAAATAGCAGAATCTTCGACATTTAAAATGCCTTCGACCGTTGATGAGGCGCTTAATCAGACACCTGAAACTATAGGCCAAGTCGATACTACTGCTAGTGATAGTAATGCCGGTAGTACTCTTCCTGTTTGTGTTCTAGCCCACCCACTCACCGGTGAAGGTAGTTTTATGGGATGTATCGCTTATATCGGTTATGGTATTTACCAAATAAC
>CAYJDV010000015.1:5731-12643 GCA_964369095.1 uncultured Candidatus Saccharibacteria bacterium
CTACTCAACCCAAACACAGACGGCACAGGAGGATACAAACCTCTTTCAGAAAAAATCGTTGATTCCTTTGATCCACAAAAGATTTTTAAACCAGGGACACTAAATAGTAACGCTGCTACTGGTGACGTTAAGGGTAAAACAGACAGTGTCAATGGAGGGTTTAATTCATCTGGGATAGGTAACAATATTGAGGAATCGAAGAAGCTCGGTATCTATGACAGTGATTACGCGATCTACTTCCTAATAGTCAGTATTATCGCGGCATTCATTATGCTTGGTATGGCCAAAATGTTCTTTGGTGTTATGTTCATGTTTGTCGGGCGAGTTGTCGGACTATACATGAGTATGATTTTCTCTCCTTTTGCAGTACTCACTCGAGGCAATATGCCACTTGTTGGCGGAATAAAAGAACTTTCCTGGGACAATTGGCTCAAAGATTTGACCAACTATGCATTACTCGCTCCTATCTTCGTATTTTTCCTTTACATCATCTACGCATTTATCAACTCAGACATGCTCTCTATCCTTAACCTAAAAGAGAGTGACAGCTTTATGAGTACTGTTATTTCTGTTGTTATTCCAATGATCATAATTTATATGCTTGTTTCCCAGGGAGTAGAGATCGCCAAAAAGTATGCCGGAACTGCAGGGAACATGATCCAAAAATATGCAACCCAAGCTACAGGTATCTTAGGAGGTGCAGCACTTGGTGTGGCCGGATTTGCTGGAGCTCGAGTAATCGGTGGAGCGGCAAAAAGACTGGATGAATCAAGGTTTGGCGTTGGAATTAGAAACATGGCAGCAAAAGGAGGTGCTGCTGGTTGGGTAGGAAAGAAACTACAGACAGGACTAAATACGACTCGAGCAGGATCTTTTGACGTTCGACAAAACGCTCTTGGTCAGGGATTATTTAAGCAACTTGGTATTAACACAAACCCTGATGAACTTAAAACTATAAGCAAAGGATTATCTGTTGCCACACTAGGAGCGGTAAAGGTTGGATTGTCTACAGAAGATCGTAAGGGTGGCTTTGACGCTGAAACAAAAAGACGACAGGAAGAACAAGAGAAGAAGTCAAAACTTTTAGAAGAAAAAATGTCTGATGAGCAAATAGAGAAATATAACAAAAAACAAAAAGATAATAGAGCTAAAAAAATAAAAGAAGTTCAAGACAACCTTGATGCCTATGTTGAAGGAGCTATGGAGGCACAGTTTGGTAAACAAAACGTTGCTAATTGGAAGGAGAATGATAAAACAAAGTATGATGATGCCAAAGCTATCGTTATGAAAGATGCTGTTGTAAAAACAGAAGTTGCAAATAGTGAAACTAAGATTGCAGAGATAAAACCAGCAAAAGAAATTCGCTCTGCTTCAGAATTAAACAGTGATCGTAGACAGCAATTTGTTGCCAACCTAAAAGAGGTTAGTATTTCCGATAAGATTCTAGGTAATATTCCACTTGTTGGCGCACTTCTTGGTAGCAACGTCCGAAGGTCTGGTGACGCAAAAGCTGCTAAAAAACTTGCAGAGAAAACAAAAGCAGAGAAAGAACTTGAGGAAATCAAAACAACACTTCAAAAAGGATTCCAGGATCTTATCGCCTTGGATATGTTCCAGAACGGCGCTTCCTTTGCAGCCTTAGACGAGCAAGAACGTAAAGATATCGTTAAATACGGAACTATTCAAGATGGAGTAAATAAAGGTCAAGGTATGTACGATATTCTTACTGATGACGAGAAAAAGCAAGTAGATGCTGATGTTCAAAAGAAAAAAGACGCTCGTGACTTGGGGACAAAAGATGAACGTAAGAAAGCAAAAGAAGAATACGAGGAATTGGAGGATCTAATCAAGGCGCGTGAATCAAATAAATATAATCTAAAAGCTCTACGAGAAGACCTAAAAAAGATAAAACAACGCTGGGTGGACGATCCAACCGATGAAGATATCAAAAAAGAGTTCAGAGAAAAATTGAGAGAAGTTAAAATAGCAGAAAAACATGAAAGCAAGTGGCGAGATATCAATAACTACATGAAAACTCAGAAAGATAAACTAAAAGACGAAGATAAAAAATAGTATATGAATAATGAACTAGAACAAAAAGTAGACAACACTATCGAAGATCTCCCAGAAGAGGTTAGTGACTTTATGTTTGGTGGCCAGCTTGATGACGTGGTTTCAGAAATTTCTACGCTCATAGAAAAACCTGAGGAGAAGCTTAAGATTGAAAACGATATAACATTCTTTTTACTTGGAATTACTAGCGCCCAAGAACTCAACATACATATCGACAATCTATCAATAACCGAAGAACATAGGGATAAAATAAAAACAATCATTCAAGAAAAAGTTGCCAACGAAATTGCACTAATCATGGAAGTTCATGAGGAGATGGATTCACCTAATTTAACGACTGAAAGTGTAAATAGCATAAATGCTCCATCTCCGCTACAAGCAATGGCAAGTATCCAAGAACGACTAACAAAACCAACAACAGTGGCACCGATAACTCGTGACTATAGTGTCACTCGTGCCCCAGAGCAAAGTACTCCTAAAGTAGAGAGTGCGCCAAGATCACCATCAATGGATATTTATCGAGAAGTTCCTGATAAGTAAGTTGAAGTTAATTCATCCGCCAAAATTTTATGCATTATGTTTACGTGCTAAAAAGTCAAAAAGATGAGAAAATGTACACAGGATGCACAAATGACTTGAAAGCTAGACTGGAAAAACATAATGCGGGATATGTTGCGTCTACAAAGGACCGACGACCCCTAAAAATTATTTTCTATGAGGCATTTTTAAACAAGTCTGATGCTTTCAAAAGAGAACAATGGCTCAAAACAGGATGGGGTCGAAACCATCTTAATAAAATTCTTAGCAACTATCTTAAAATTTAGGCGGATAAATGCAATTCAAGGTTCCACAATTTATCGACATGGAAGACAAGGTTTTTGGAAATCTTTCATTCAAACAATTTGTCTACTTAGCTGGTGGGGGAGGGTTGGCCTACGTTGCTCTTCGAGTCTTACCTGTATACATTGCGATCTTGGTAGTGCCAGCACTGGTTGGACTCGCTCTGGCTCTGACCTTCGTCAAGATCAACGGTAAACCATTTTCTCATGCACTTGAGTCTTATGTCAGATATCATTCAAAGTCGAAACTTTACCTTTGGAAGAAACAGGAATCAAAAATAGAAAAACCTAAAGAATTTATCCCAGTTAGTGGATTGAAAAATATCCGTGATACACTCACTGAGAGTAAGCTACAGACACTTTCTTGGAGTCTGGATGTGATTGATTCTAAAAAAGAAAAGAAATAAAACATTCATCCGCCAAAATTTTATGAAAACCAATTTTATACAAAAAAATAGAAATTTGGAAACAAAAAGTCGAGTCACTAATTTAGTATTAAAAATTTAGGAGGATAAAATGGCCCCAAAAAGCAGCCCGACCCAACAATTCGTTCCAGTCAAAGAAATCAGAGATGGTGTCGTAGTACTTAAAGACGATACTTTGGTTATGGTTGTCCTAGTTTCTTCTATCAACATCAGCCTTAAGTCATACGATGAGCAAAGAGCGGTACTCTCTCAATTCCAAAACTTCCTCAACACTTTGGACTTTCCTATGCAGATAGTCATTCAGTCACGAAGATACGATGTCAGACCTTATATTTTAACCCTTGAAAATAGACTTAAAATCCAAACCGAACCACTTCTGCGTGTTCAAACCCAAGAATACATACAGTTCATTCAAACATTTACCGAACAAGTAAATGTCATGAGAAAAAACTTCTTCGTGGTTGTTCCATACAACCCAGCTATTATCAGCCAAAGCAGTGGGCTGGGTAAGATCTTTTCGATGTTTAGTAAAAAACAAACCAATGCCGACCTAACTGCCAGCTTTGAGGAGCAAAGAACACAACTAGAACAAAGAACTTCTGTTGTAGAACAAGGTCTTTCTCGTCTTGGCTTGCGGGTAGCACAACTAGGTACTCAAGAAGTTATCGAACTTCTATATAAAACATTCAACCCAGGAGAAACAACTGTTCATACTGGAGCTCAATAGAGGGGGATTTGTAGCAAACGTATAGTATACTTAATTCATTATGGGGCTTTTTGGTTCTAGTGAAAAAAAACAAACTAGTAAAGCTCTTCCGGTTCTGCCAGAAGAGGCTTATTCATGGGCGACGAGTGAATTGGCTGATAACATTGCACCTTCTGCCATAGAGATCACCCCCAAGTCTATGCGCATAGGGGACAAGATAGTCCGAACATTCTTCGTTATCTCTTATCCAAGATACCTCAATGACAACTGGCTAACACCTATCATCAACCTCGACAAGGTTTTTGATATTGCTATATATATCAACCCTATTGAGACCTCGGAACTTCTAAAGCATTTTCAAAAAAAGATTGCTGAAGTAGAAAGTCAGATCATGGTTCGCCAACAAAAAGGCTTGGTGCGTGACCCAATGCTCGACACTGCTTATCAAGACCTCGAAGAGCTACGAGACAACCTCACCCAAGCACAAGAGAAAATGTTCAACGTCGGCTTTTATATCAGTGTCTATGCTGACAATGAAACAGATCTTTTTAGAACAGAAAGTGAGATCCGTTCAATGCTTGAGTCCAAGCTTATTTATATAAAACCTACACTTTTCCAAGAAGAAGATGGTTTCAAAACAGTTACACCGCTAGGGATAGATCGACTCAACGTAACCCAAAAACTAAACTCAGAACCTATTTCTAGCATGTTTCCATTCGTTTCATTTGACCTGACAAGTGACGAAGGAATACTCTATGGTGTTAATCGCCACAATTCTTCTTTGGTTATTTTTGATCGCTTTAGTTTGGAAAACTACAACTCTATCATCTTCGCCAAATCCGGTGCGGGTAAAAGTTTTGCTACCAAACTCGAGATCATCCGTACATTGATGTTTGATACTGATGTTATTGTTATCGACCCGGAACGAGAGTATGAATACTTAGCCGAGTCTATCGGTGGAAGATATTTCAATATCTCACTTTCTTCGGACAACCACATCAACCCTTTTGATTTACCAATACCAAGAGAGGACGAAGCCCCAGCTGATGTACTCCGAAGCAACATCATCAACCTAGTTGGTCTTTTCCGTATCATGCTTGGAGGACTAACCCCAGAAGAAGACTCTATTATTGACAGAGCGATTACCGAAACATACGAACTCAAAGACATCGATGCCAACTCAGACTTCTCTAGTATCGAACCACCACTTCTCTCCGACTTTGAAATGGTTCTCTCTGGTATGGAAGGTAGTGAATCAATACTGCAAAGATTGGCAAAATACACCAAAGGTTCTTGGGCTAGCTTCATCAACCAACCAACCAACGTCGATATCAACAAGAAGTTTGTGGTCTTCTCTGTTCGAGATATGGAAGATGACCTGAAACCCGCAGCGATGTACATCGTGACCCACTTTATCTGGAATGCTGTTCGAAAAGAACTTAGAAAGCGTCTTTTGGTGGTAGATGAGGCTTGGTGGATGATGAAAAGTGATGATACTGCATCGTTTTTGTATTCTATCGCCAAAAGAGGACGAAAATACTATCTTGGACTCTGTACTATCACCCAAGACGTGGGCGACTTTATGAAAAGCCCATATGGTGTGGCTATCGTGACAAACTCTTCTATCCAACTTCTCTTGAAACAGTCGGCTAGTAATATAGATGTGCTCCAAAAAACCTTTAACTTAACTGATGAAGAAAAATATCTTCTGATAGAGTCTGGTGTTGGAGAGGGGATATTCTTTGCTGGACTCAAACACGTAGCGATCAAAATCATCGCTTCTTATACTGAAGAGCAAATAGTAACCTCCGATCCGTCACAAATCCTAGCTATTAAGCGTGCAAAACAAGAATTCAAAGAACAACAAGGCCAAATGTAGTTTGAAGACTTTTGGCATACTCGATGACACGCTTTGATGATATAATTTACACATGTATCGAATTTTCTTTTTAGCTGTTTTTCTCGGACTCTCTTTTATAACGCCAACCTCAGCACAACTTGGTGACGCTAGTTTGGCATCTGATATCTCTATCAGTGTTGTGCCCAACAACCCACAACCACTTGAGCCTGTTATCCTGGAAGTCAAAAGTTATAGCGTTGACCTAAACCAAGCCAATATAGCCTGGAGATACAACGGAAAAGTGGTTTCTTCTGGAATAGGGAGAACTAGAATAAATGTAATTGCCCCAGAGGCCAACAGCGCAGGACTCATCACTGCCACAGTTAGCGGTGTTGGTTTTGCATCTAGCACTACTGCTATAGACCTTCGTACTGCCAAAGTAGATTTGTTATGGGAAGCGGCAGATTCTTATACACCGCCTTTTTATAAAGGCAAGGCTATGTTTGTAAACAACGGACTTGTTCGAGTAACAGCGATACCTGCTCGTAGTGCTCCTAAAAATATAAGTTTTGAATGGTCTCGCAACGACAGTGTTGATCTTAGTGTTTCTGGATACAACAAAAATAGCATTACTTTTAGAAATGAAACTCTTAAGCAACAAGAGCGTATATCTGTGACCGCAGAGAGTGGCCTCTTTCGTGGAAACAATAGCCTAACTATCACACCAACAAAACCTCAGATAGTTTTATATCAGAAACAAGAAGGATTCATCGACTACAACAATGGTAGACTATCTAGTATCGCAACTAGCGCTCCTGGTATCACGCTTCGTTTTGAACCTTATTTTTTCTCAACGCCAGGAGGTATGGATAAAAATCTAGTTTTTGAAATAAAAAATAACGAAAACCAAATTTATGGTGATCAGAGGCAAAACGAGATAAGTTTTTCTCGACCAGAAAATGGGGGCGAGAGCAGTATTGAGGTGGGAGTAGGAACTATAGTTTATAGTTTACAAAATGCACTGAGACA
>CAYJDV010000016.1:0-11876 GCA_964369095.1 uncultured Candidatus Saccharibacteria bacterium
CTGCGACCGTCTCCTTAAAAGGGAGCTGCTCTACCAGCTGAGCTATAAGCGCATACATACTTACAATAAAGTAAATATGGGATTCTAGACAGCGTGCCCGGGAAAGGACTTGAACCTTCACATCTTGCGATACCAGTTCCTAAGACTGGTGCGTCTACCAATTTCGCCACCCGGGCACGCTATGTAGAATGCCCCTTATTCTACAATACCTGAGTCCCCTTTTCAAGCACCATATTTAGTCTATCTATATATGTATTGACAATACTGCTTATATATGCTATTATATACACAAACAACATTTAAAACAAAAATATAGATAACATGAAAAAGATATTTTTCTTGTCACTTATGGCATTTACTTTAACAGCAAATGCACAGGGTCAGCAGGCTTATAAACCGATTGATCCGATGGCTTTCAATCCCGGGATATTCTCTCCTGTACCAATGGGGACAACGCAGTACGCTGTTGCTTATATCAAAGAAGCGCCCGCTTTATCGAGTATTTATCCTCTTAAAATGGTGGCTTATGTGCAAATGTTAACTGCAACAGGACAATTAGTTGAAGTACCTTTATCAGGGCGACTGATGAACACTCCGGGTGACTGGAATGGATACTTCATTGCGAACCGGGATACTGGCAAACCAGTGACCTATCCCAAAATTGTACCGATGGTTATCCAGGTGACTGGAGCTATCACAACTGACGGCAGACAGTTACTGGATCAAAACAATGAGCCAATTCCTGAAACAAAAATATTCTTTTAATTTGTTTATTTTTGCCACTTCTGCACCTTCCATGTCCCCCGTTTTTACGGGGGATTTTTTATTGACAAATCTATATATTTATGTATAATATAACCAAATAAACAAACAATTTTTCTTTAACATAAAACTACAACAAATGATAAAAATTATTATTCTTATCATACTAGTTATAATACTAGTATGGTGGCTATTAGGCTTTCTGCGTCCAATAAAACCGAAGAAAAATCGGTGGCACGCTTGGGGATCATATGATCAGGTTTGGGGGTTTATTGATGGCGACAAGAAAAGCTTGTTGCCTAAATCAATGCCTTGGCCTTTTCGTCAAATATTTTCAACATTAACTTATACTAAGTTTGTTGAAGATACTAACTATGAAGCCTATACTGAAACAAGTGTTGATGGTAAAACTATCAACTACAGTGCTGTATCCCCAGTGATTCATGGTATTAAAAAACAAGTACGAACTGTTACTGAAGAAGTGACTAGATTACGTAAAACAGAAACACATCCGTACATTGTTAAAATGGTACTACCTAAAGCAGGCGGAACTTTTTATTTGGTTTTTACTCTAAAAATCAAAATGAAAAACCCAATGAAAACACTAACACTCGAGGAGTTTATCCTATTTGTAGGAAACCAATTGAGCGATATTATGTTTCCATGGGGAGTTCAATGGGAAAGAGATACTGAGAAGCGACATAAAGCTGTTAATCCCAATATTACAAAAGATGACTTAGCAAATCTGATCATTGATGACATCATTGGTTTAAATATCGATGACGATGATTCTATCAAATTCAAGGTAGCCGGTGCTGATATAAACCTAAAAAACTACATGAATACTTATGTAGTAAATAAATTTGGTGGTTTTGTCGGCGATTTTTCTCTGGATGTAGGATACGACGAAAAAATAAAAGCTATTTTAGATCTTCGTAACCAACAAACACAGGAAGAAGAGAAGCGAAAGTTAAAGGAAAAAGAAGGTTTAACCAGAAAAGTAGAAAGAGGTATAGAAAAAGAAGATGCTGACCAAGAAAGAAACTTGGACAAGCAGTATCTCGATGATGTTCAAATTCCTGGAATTGAGGCTGAAGCAGATGCTCAGGCAATCTCAAATGGTGCATGGAACGTGGGAACACTGGCTTTAGGAGACACAAAAACAATTTTAACTCTACCTGAAGGTAGGAACAAAAAACAAAAAGGAGGTGCGAATGTTACCAACTAATATCCGGACATGGTTAGGTCTTAAGAAAAAAGAAAACGAAAATGAAGCTGAAGAGTATAACGATCGGTCCAGCAAGTTTCAATTTATTGGAGCCTTTGCTGTAATTATCGCTATAATCTGGCTAATTAGTAGTTTAGATTTTCCTTCAATTGAATTACCTGACTGGTTAAGTTCCATACTTACCAGTTGGTGGTTCTGGCTTGCGCTTGCGATTTTGATTCCACTGATTATCTTTCGAAAGAAAGTTGTGGAGAAGGTTAAAATCCCTTCGGGTGGTAAGTTTTCCTGGTACAAATTAATTCTTTGGATTGGTATTATTGCCTTAGCATTAGTTATCTGGTTCGAGGTTTTACCTTGGATCGGTAGCTGGGGCATATGGGAACGCCAACACTTCAAGAGCGAACAAAGTAGTTCAGAACCCATCAACGAACCTTCTTCTCACAGAGGATTTATCTTCGGTAAGGAGAACTCAATGAGGGCTGGAGTATGGTATACCTTTACTCAGCAACCAGACGAACCTTTATTTAAGTTCAAACCAGCTACACCAAACACTACTATCATCTATCAAATCGAGAAAGATGAAAATAAGACAAGAAATTGGTCAGTAGAAGTTTGGACAGATGCCAATAATAAAGCATTTGAAAACAGATTGAACAAGGACGGTGTTGAACCGAACGATGATTCAAAGGTTGGGTACTCGAGGATAAGGATTAACACCAATGCCATTGTTGTAGCTTATGTGGATAAAGAATAGAAGTTCTTTTGCTCAAAACGCAAAATCCCCTTCAATGAAGGGGATTTTTTTATTGCAGTACTATTGAGATATATTCAATTCTTTTATATCAGGAGGAGTGAATGTCTGTTGTTCGTTGTTTATAGTATGAGACTTAGATAGACCAAATGAATTGATCAAAATATTCACAATACCGTAAACTCCGAGCATGATGACAAGACCTACCACTCCCCAGACCATATGATCTTGGCCTTTCTTTCTCCCTTCTGGATTGTCCGCATTTCGGATGAACTGCATGACTCCCCAGATAAAGAAGACGAAAGCGATAATGAATGCAAACTGAATTAGCGGGTTTATGATCGTATTGTTGATACTATAAACCACTTCTTCAAACGTCTTTGCATACGCTACAGAATTGAACATAAGTAACTATTTAGATACAAGCCTTAGCTGCAGTGTTGTATTCCAATCCTGGAGGACAAGCTACTTGGTTTGTTGGGAGAGAACCACCACGAATATCAAATGTTCGAGTGATGATACCTACGATACCCCAGATACCAACGATAACTACAAGACCGATGATACCTCGGAGCATAGCTTTCTTTTTCTCTTCTGCATCCTTTGCTTCCTTTACGCGGATATAAGCGATAACAGTCCAGATAAAGTACAAAGTAGCTACAACCATCAAGAATGTCACTGCTTGCTGAGCAAGTTGAACAATTCGGATGATCCAACTATTAGCGTAAGTGAAGTCTGGGTTTGGAGCTTGAGCCAAAACCAAAGCAGGGAAAACTAATACAGCAAGAGCTAACAACGGAATAAAAATTTTCTTCATATTTTCTTTAATTATTATTAAATAGTAGACCCAATTATTATATCATATATTCCCTACTGCAAAGACTACGGCTTTGGGGGAACTTTGAGATAGTCAGTCTGGAGCTTTGGAACCGTATTGCCGAAACCAAATGTGGTGTTTACTATCTTAACGATCCCCCAAACACTAACCATCACAGTCAGACCAATAATCCCCCAATATATAAACTTTTTACTCTCTTCCCTTTTCTTAACATCGTCTGACCCTCGGATATACATAGCC
The DNA here is from genome assembly GCA_964369095.1 of uncultured Candidatus Saccharibacteria bacterium. Lineage (GTDB taxonomy): Bacteria > Patescibacteriota > Minisyncoccia > Phycocordibacterales > UBA9973 > UBA4124. The sequence goes on from CAYJDV010000016.1 coordinate 3,820, forward strand.
ATGCCCCAAAGGAAAAATAGAAAAGCCAAAGTGAATATGAGCGGGATGATCGCGACACCAATGATACATTTGAGCCAGATCAAAATATCCAAAAGAGAAGTAAAAGATATTTTTGAACAAGACAATAGTGCTGCAGAACTCGCTTGAGGAGTCGGGGCGATAACGTTTGGTGGTGTTGTCCCACTATTTATCGGGTTAGTGCCTGGTCCGGTACCGCTACCCAGTGTCCCTGCTCCTCCTTGTGTATCTCCACCGGCATTTAATAATGTATTAAAATCTATCTGCTGTAGATATTTATTAGCATCGTATAGCGCTGGATCTGCTGTATAAACCGATATCATACAATCATCTCCGGATGGAAGTCCTGTAAAATTCCTTTGGACTGATGTGCCTGGAGTAGCTTTATAAACCTCTCTTTTTTCATAAGTAGTAGAGCATGAAACTACAATATTAGAATCAGTAGCCTGTGGTCCTGAGTAGTTAATAGTAAAAGAAGCTGAATTAGTGGTAGGTTCGATCACTATTTGATAAAAACTTCTAGGATTACCAGACGCAAGGGATTGACCTGGGATGATTATTAAAGAAAAGATAAATACTATGGTGGTAAAAAATGATTTCATATTAACCAGTTATTGAATTAACGGTGCCGATAATGGCGTTAGTAATAGTCCACGCCCCGAGTATAAGGAGTGTCCCGATGATAGTGTACAAAAACATATTTTTGGCTGTTTTGATCTTCTCTGGATTTCCTCGAGCCAAAACAAAGCTCAACCCGCTCCAGATGAAGAAGACAACGATAAATGGCAAGGCTATCTTGAGAACTGCATTCATGAAGAGCTTGATAGCATCTTGGATGGTGGCAACCTTGAGAGGGTTGTTTATTTTAATCTTAAGAGCAAAACCACTACCATTAACTGCTTCTGCTGAAGAAGGACAGATTTTCTCACCATTTTCACAAGGTGTTGTACTTGTGAGACACTGCTTATCCCCTGGGTAAACAGTGTTGTTTGGAGCAGTTAGTCCTTTTACATCTATACCTCCATCTTGATCATTGTCTATTCCATCAGCACACTCTGAAGGTAAGTTATTTTGTTGTTGCTGCTGTGCAAAAGAAAAAGAGAAATTTAGTCCTACAAGGATTAGTACAAATATTAGAAATCGGCTTATTTTCATGTTCATAATTATATCATTATTTTAGATTTAGAAACTGGGTAGCACCAACTTCGTCACTGGCCAAGATAGTGATGACTGTCTTGACGATGAGCCATGAGCATAGGACCAAAAGCATTCCGACAATGATGTGCCCTATCATCTTCTTAAGATTAGCAACTTTGGAAGGATTGCCTCCTGCTGTGATGTACTTATAACCAGCATACATAAAGAGTATGATGATGATTGGGATAAATAAGGTCTTGATTAAAAAAACAATCAAATTGTTAGCTAGTTGTAGTATATCTTCGAAACTACAAGTGTCTCTACATGGTACCAATCCATTGCCTACCTTATCAGCTGCAATTTGTTCTTGTGTTAAACCGCTAGCGTATGAAGGTAATCCTGTACCGTATACTCCACCAGTCCCAGCTCCGCTACCTTGATTGTTTGGGTCTGTTGGCGCCGGACTTGGATCAGGAGAAGGCGTGGTAGTACTACTAGTCTCCTTGATGGCAGGCTTCACAAAATTTGTAATGAAAGAATAAGTCTTTGTGATTGTCCCAACTTTACTAGTAGGAGAAACACGCTCACCTTTTACTGTCATAGTATAGTTACCTTTAACTGTAAGATCGGCAAAAGATTGGACTATACTGCCATCGATTTTGTCGAAGGTTCCATTTTTAACGACCTCAGAACCAGCAGAATTAACTAGTGTAGTTGTTATTTTATAAAGAGGGTCATCTGTTTTGTTTAGAATAGTTACCTTTATCTCTTTTTCACTATTTTGAACTTTTATTGTTACATTTATATCTGGAGTAGTTTGGGCAAAACCACTGATTGGGTACAGAAAAAAACTAAGGAGAGCGACTAGAAGTATTTTAGATGTAAGATTTTTTATCATCGTATGCTTGATTGAAAGTTAGCAGCCCCTTCTCGAATCGCTTGTGTAGAATTTGATCTACCACTATTTACTGCTCTTATCATATCACGGAAGATGATTTCTGAACCAGCAGAATTAACATCTGGCCAAGCAAAGGCAGATAGTGCCGCTTTAAAATATGATTGAACATATGGATTGGTTTGTTGCTCAAGTAACAAATCACGTCTCGCCCCAGGAACAGATACAGAACTTGAAAGATATTGAGCAAACTCTTTTGAAGACATGGTACCGAGTATGCTATAAGCAGCAGTGAAGTTTGGGGTATTCTTTACGATAGAGACTCCACTGAAAACGCCGTAAGTGATAGGTCTGATGGCTCCTTCTGGTTGAAAAACTGTTGTAACATCAAAACTAAGATTTGGGTTGCGTGCTTGTATGGTAAATAGTTCACTTGCTCTTCCTATATAAAATGCACTTTTACCAGAGAGGAATGTATCGAGCGTTGATGGTAGTGTCCTTGTCCAAGAAAAAGTAGAACTTGCTTGGTTGGCAAAACCAGTATAGAAATCAAGCGCTTTAGCAGTTCCAAGCTCTTCTTCTGTTGTCGTATTGGTTGTTATCTTTTGTTCATAAGTATCAGTCGTAGTATTTAGAGAGACTACTGGATTACCTGTCTGCAAGAAAAGAGTAGAGAGTATATCCTTGTAATGGTTTACATTGTCAGCCTCACCAAGACCGATAGCTGTCTGAGTCAATATTCCACGGGCGTCTTTTTTAACAAAACGAGGCAATGATTGGACAAGCCCTGTCCAAGTAGTTGGAGGAACTACATAACTCTGACCTGCCAAAAGATTTTTATTGTAATAAAGCACCATCGGGTCCACAGTAAGAGGTATAGCCAAAACACCTTCTTTATTTAAGAAAATAGAAGCTCCGTCAATAAAAGAATCCCTGTAAAGTCTTTCGTTATAAGTAGCAAAAGGGATAGTGTAGAGCTTATCTCTAAAAGAGAAAATATGTTCTGAGTCAGAAATCACCAAATCTGGTGCTTGCCCATCAGCTAAAGCTTCTACTAGCTCATTTCTAAATGTCTCTACGTTTTTCTGACGATAGATAACAGTGATCTCGGTATTTTTAGCGGTTGCAGAATCAAGATACCCTTGAACTATCGCTTGTGGATATATACCCCAGATAGTGACTGTTCCTGCTATGGCTTGGTTAGTACTAGAAGATCCCAATTTTATAACATTTGAAAATACCAAAACAGCAAAAACAAAAGCTGCAATGAACCCTCCTAATAAAATTGTTTGAAATGAAGTTTTCATTTACCTGCCTAAATTTTTATAAATAATGTTTTCATAATGATAGTTTCTGCCTCAAAATTTTGGCAGGTGAATTATTTCTTAAAAAGTATAGCATAGTGATGCTCACCTGCAGGGAGGGTGTCAGAGAGTTTTGTAAAACCATTTTTCATCAAAAGGTCCTCTGCCATCTTTTGTTCAAAGACATGGTGTGGTGCCGGACCTAGTCCACCGAAGGATTCTGTCCAATCAACTATAAGCACCCTTCCGCCTGGTTTCAAAACTCGAGAAGCTTCCTTGATACAACCAGATTTGTCATCAAGTTGGAAAAGGATGTTGGACATGACAACAAGATCAACGCTAGATTCGGCAAGTTTTGATCCTCCCGGTATCTCTATATCACCCCAAAGAGGCTGGATGTTTTTTATATGATTTTCTTCTACCTCATGGATAACACGCGCGACCATATCGCGGTTGATCTCTATAGCAAAAACGTTTCCTGCTGTTGCAATCTTTGCTATCTCACGAGCCATAAACCCCGAACCTGCACCAAAATCAGCAACAACGTCTGTTACTTGAATATTGCAGGCAGCGAGCATCCGAGCCGGTTCCATAAACATACATATAGTATAGCAGTAAGTTGGTGAAGTTTTAAAGGTAAATAACGCCTACTTACGAAAATACCTATATAAAAAATATAAACGCATAAAAGTCTGAGGACTTTTTGCTCACGCTCGGTTCAGTCAACCTGCGCAAGTTATATTTTTCACATAGGTATTTTCTTTCGTACCTTCTACTTTCATAAGCCGGGAAATAATATATTATTTGCGCATCGAGGACTCTGCGTAGGCATCCGCAGAAAGCAAAAAGTATATTATTTCCCGGCGGTGATAAATCAGACGCACGTCACTGAAGCCAATGTATCTCCTGCTCGAAGCTTCATGATAGTCACGCCTTGAGTTTGTCTTCCAGAAGAAGGAATAGTATTGAGATCTACTCGGATCACTTGTCCTTTTTTAGACATAGCCACTATCTCCATATTATCTCCCACTATTTTACCTACCATCAACTTCCCTGTTTTAGGTGTGATTTTAGCAGTCTTGATACCTGACCCGCCACGCTTCTGAACTTTATATTCACTGATCGCAGTTTTCTTACCGATACCATTTTCTCCCATGATAAGCATGTATGTTTTGTCTTCTGTCGTTACTACATCAGCACAGATGAGTTTGTCGTGTTTGCCGAGCTTCATTGCTCGCACTCCTCCGGCAGTACGTCCCATCTCGCGAATATCTGTTTCTGCAAAACGGATTGATTGACCTTCTGATGTTGCAAGGATAACACTTTGACCTTTTTGTACACGTAGCACTGCTTCAAGCTCATCTCCGGCATCAAGACGGATCGCAATGATCCCACTTCGGCGAACATCTTTGAAACTATCGTATGAGATCTTTTTTGCTACACCTTTTTTAGTTACCAACATCAAAGATGCTTTTTCTTCTTTGAGTTTTTTCGGAACTGCAAGTATTGAAGTTACATTTTCGTCCGCTGCCAAAGATAAGTAATTCATGATTGATTTACCTTTTGTAGCACGCTTACCTTCAGGGAGTTCATACATTTTTATCTGGTATGCCTTACCTTTGTTGGTAAAGAACAACAAATCACTGTGTGTATCAGTAGTTAGAAGTTGTGTGACAAAATCTTCTTCTTTAGTTTCAAGATCAATAACCCCAACTCCTCCTCGGTGTTGAACTTTATATTCGCTTGGATCAGTACGCTTCACATATCCACCAGCAGTGAACACGAGCACTGTTTCTTTTTCTGGAACCAAGTCTTCGTCAGAGATCATATTTGTCCCACCATTCATTATCTTGGTCTTTCTTTCATCTCCGTATTTTTCACGAATCTCCATCAATTCTTTGGCGATAAGAGCAAAGATTTTCTTGGCACTCTTAAGAAGAGTCTCAAGTTCTGCGATCAAATCCTGTTTTTCTTTAAGTTCTAGTTCTACTGCTTTGCGCTCGAGGCCAGCGAGTTTTTGCAAACGCATTTCAAGAATGGCGGTTGCTTGTAAATCAGAGAATTTGAATTCCTTTATCAAATTAAGTTTGGCGACAGCTGCGTCTTTTGAAGCACGGATCAATGTGATGATCTTGTCGATATGGTCGAGTGCCTTTTTAAGACCGAGCAAGATGTGCTCACGGTCTTTTGCCTTTTGTAGATCAAACTCTGTTCGACGACGTACTACTACTTCACGGTGAGCAATAAAAGAGTTCAAGATAGACTTGATAGACAAAGTATCTGGCACACCATCAACGAGTGCCACCATGTTGTAGTGGAAAGTTTGTTGAAGCTGTGTGTGTTTGTATAGATAGTTGAGAACCTTTTGAGGGTTAACTCCGTTTTTAAGAGTTACAACTACTCGCATATCTTTGGCTGAGTGGTCTTCAAGACCTTTGATACCTTCAAGTTTTTTATCTTGTACAAGAGTTGCAATAGACTCAACAAATGTTGAACGTACTACTTGGTATGGAAGAGATGTGATTGTGATTTGGTAGAGACCATTTTTATGTTCTGTGACTTCTGCTTCACCACGACACACTACTCCACCGCGACCAGTAGAGAGAGCGTGTACGATGTCAGCTTTGTTAAATGCTAGACCTCCTGTTGGAAAGTCTGGTCCTTTGACGATCTCTGCCAAGTCTTCATTGGTCGCATCATCGTTTTCTATCAAATGAATACAAGCATCTACTATTTCTCCTAAATTATGAGGAGCAATGTTACTTGCCATACCAACAGCGATACCGAGAGTACCGTTTAAGAGAAGACTTGGAACAGCTGTTGGGAAAACAGTTGGTTCTTTGCGGGTGGCATCATAGTTAGGACGGAAGTCGACTGTGTTTTTTTCGATATCACGAAGAAGTTCAGAAGCGATCTTACTCATGCGAGCCTCTGTATAACGCATCGCCGCTGGAGAGTCTCCATCAACAGAACCAAAGTTTCCTTGTCCTTGGATCAATTCGTAACGAGTTGAGAAATCTTGAGCTAGTTTGACCATCGCCATGTAAACAGAAGAGTCACCGTGTGGGTGATATTTACCGAGCACGTCTCCGACGATACGAGCGCTTTTTACAAACTTTGCAGACGAAGTGAAGCCACTCTCATACATAGAATAGAGAATACGTCGGTGAACAGGCTTGAGTCCATCGCGAACATCAGGAAGCGCACGATCGGTGATCACGCTCATAGCATAGTCAATGTATGACTTCTGCATTTCGTTTACGATATCTACCACCATGACTTTGTCATGTTCTGCCAATGTTGATTCTTCGCTATCTGGAGGAAGGATTTCTGCTTTTTTTGCCATATATTACTTGCTTATTATAGCATCTTTAGAGTTAAAATAGGATTGCGTACTCTCTAAAATCATTGCATAAAAACGTCCAAATGCAGTGGTAGCACCATCTGGACCTCGAACCTCTTTTTCCTTGGTGGTATAGACCAAAACCATAACGACGACGAGCACCAAAGCCAAACCCAATGTAATACCTAGGGCTATCTTTCTTCGAACATGGATTGGGTGGTGTTCTAAAAATGCCATAAATTTTTATATTATGCTTGAGGTGAAAGGGCGATGACGTAGTTCTCCTTACCATCTAAGTCACGACGCTTCAAGGTAGCTTTGTCTAAGATTTCATTTTTCTCTTGTCCTCCTTCTTTCAAAAACTTTTTAAGTGAAGCATCATCGGCGTCGAGTGGGATGATGACGTTCGGACTAAATGAAGTAGCCACCTTATACGCCTTAGCACTATCGAAAACTTCTCCTCCACCAATCGGTATGAGAAGCATGTCTGATGCTCCGGCTATTTCTTTGGCTTCTGTAGAGAGCGTAGCTGCATCAGCAATAGCGCCCATAACTGCGATCTTAATACCATCGAGCTCAAAACCATAAACAGTGTTGATGTATTCTTTTCCATCGAGCATGACAGTACTTTTTGCACCACTGATAAAACACTCTTTGATTTCATATGTACCAGGACCATCTATCACAAATGGTTCTTTGTCTCCTAGAGTCACAGTTTCCACGCCGTTGTAGTCTTCATGGTTGGTTGTGATAAGTACGATGTCAGCACCAAAGCGTGGTGCTTTGGCCATAGCCTTTGAGGCTTTTGCTGGAGGATTGATAGCAATCGTAAGATCGCCAAGTGTGAGTTTGCAGTATTGTTTTCCGAAATATGTGATAACCATGGGAACATCATAGCAAAAATGGAGAAAACAAAAAAGCCTTATTTAAAATAAGGCTTTCATTAAAAAAATAACTTTTACACTACATGCAGATACCCTATCGCAGCGGAATCAGTAAATTCTTTTTGTGAAATTTCAAAAGAAGAAATAACTCTTGGATTGATGAATGATTCTGTGGAAAAAAGCCATCTCTGTACTATAGATAATGGAAAGCATCCACTTGATTTAGCCAAACCTCCACCAACCTGCCCAGGAGTGGACTGAAAAGAGAAATAGTAATACTTCATAAAAGAATATTTTATATTTTTAATTAATTTTACTTCTTGTATATCATACCATTCTAAGGCCTAAAAGTCAAGTAGCTGTTTAGGCTTATAAATGCTACTATTCCCCTGCTCTTTACCGAGCATTACTTAACAATTACCCTTTTGGAATAACCGTATATTTGGGACCAGCCGGCCGTTTATACAATCCAAAAG
>CAYJDV010000017.1:0-4584 GCA_964369095.1 uncultured Candidatus Saccharibacteria bacterium
AGAGCAGCGCTTTTACACAGCGAAGGTCGGGGGTTCAAATCCCTCAGGGCGCACAATATAAAAATCCCCAATTTGGGGATTTTTATATTGTGCGGTCTAGTTTGTGCTAGTATTTCACTTATATGGAACCATCAATACTTATAGAGACCGATGACTATATGGTTATAAACAAACCAGCAGGTTTGGTGGTTCATGCCGACGGTAAGACTGACGAGGCGACTCTTGTTGATTGGATACTAAAAGAGCGGCCACAAATAGCAGGTGTCGGGGAACCAATGTTGGTAGACGGTAGGTCACTAGATCGACCAGGTATCGTTCATCGGTTAGACAGAGAAACATCGGGGGTTATGATCATTGCTAGAAATCAAAAATCTTTTGAGTTTTTTAAACAGCAATTTAAAGATCATAAAATTCAAAAAGAATATCACTCCTTTGTTTGGGGACATTTCAAAGATTTAGCTGGCATAGTGGACGCTCCGATCGGTCGTAGTTCAGGGGACTTTCGCAGATGGCAGGCAGGGCGCGGTATCAGAGGGGAAGTGCGTGAAGCCCTAACGAAGTGGGAACTAGATTTTTCTTTTGTAGATGAAAATAATGAAGGATTTTCATTTGTGAAGCTTTTTCCAAAAACAGGGCGTACTCACCAGTTGCGTGTTCATATGAAGTTTCTACAGAGACCTATTGTTTCTGATAATCTATATGCGCCAACCAAGCCTCAAGCTTTAGGCTTTTCTCGAGTTGCCCTGCACGCCAGAAATATCACATTTTTAGATCAAAATGCCCAAGATGTATCTGCCACAGCTCCTTATCCAAAGGATTTTGAAGAAGCCCTTGCTCGGTATAGGGAAATATGATACAGTTGCGTCCTATGGAAACCACTATGGCCTTCACTACAATAGATACAGAAGCACGAAAAAAGCTTGAATTTAGTTCAGGTGACAGTGTTCGCGTATGGTCAAAAATTCAAGATAAGGGTAAATACCGTCTTCAAGCATTTGAAGGTATCGTATTAGCTCGAAAACACGGCACAAGTCCTTCTGCTACTTTTACAGTTCGAAAGGTAAGTAATGGAGTAGGGGTAGAACGTGTATTCCCACTTTACTCTCCAATGGTGGATAAGATTGAAATCACTAAGAAAACTAAGACTCGAAGAAGTAAGCTCTACTATATCCGAGACAAGGCAGTGAAAGAGATTCGCCGAAAAATGAAGCAAATCCTTTTGGGCAAAGCAGCTCCAGAAGAAAGCGAATCAGAAGATGTTGTAACAGAAGAAACATCAGCATAATAACAAAAGAACTCCGCCCTGGCGGAGTTCTTGCTTACAAGTGCGAATTTGCTATAGTGAAAGCCAAGCCCGGGTGTTGAAATTGGTAGACATTTATCCTTGAGGTGGATAAGCCGAAAGGTGTGCAGGTTCAAGTCCTGTCCCGGGCACAAACAGAGAAAAAACTACGAACTGCTTCGTAGTTTTTTCTCTGTTTGTGGGCCGCAGCTATGTCTGAAAGACAAGCGAGGCGGGGTCGCGAACACTTTGCAGAATGCGAGCTTTGCGAAGCATTATGCTTAGTGATTTGTGACCAATAAGAAAATAACTGAGTCGGTGCCCAGGCATTTTGTGGGAGCAAAATAGCCGAGGGAAAGATTCCTGTCCCGACTTCCTCTCCTATGCTTTCTGCTATAATAAACTCAATGTCTATTATCATCGCCTTTATAGCCTGTATAGTTGGAGTGTTCATCTCCTTGTATATGTACATAAAAAAGAGCCGCAATCAAAAGCTCGCTTGCCCAAGAGAGCATCCATGCGACATGGTATTGCATAGTCGATTTGGTCGAACTTTTGGTATTCCAAATGAAGCTTTAGGGATAATATATTTCTTCTCTATTTCCTTACTGTTGTTTCTTATAGTTTTTACTACTGTTTATACAACAGCATTTCTATATATATTATTTTTCTTTCTAGTTTTTGGTGCACTCTTCTCTATTTATTTTGTTGGCCTCCAAGCCTTTGTGATCAAAAGTTGGTGTGCTTGGTGTTTAGGTATAGCTTTTACTAATTTGATATTAATAATTAGTCTCAGTCAGATCTCATTTACAGCAATTATTCCAATGTTGGCGTCACAAAAGGTTTGGTGGGTGATAGTTCACAATATTGGTTTTATCTTAGGTCTAGGTTCGGCTACTATCACCGACATCTTCTTTTTTAGATTTTTGAAAGACGGCACAATCTCACAAGAAGAAAAAGAAACCATGGATACACTCACCAATGTTATTTGGGTAGGTCTGGCTGTTCTTATTGTTAGCGGCCTGGCTTTATACCTACCAGAGCAATCTCGTTTGGATATATCTTCAAAATTTTTACTTAAAGTATTAGTAGTCGGAGTTATCGCTTTAAATGGAATACTCCTGAATATGTTTGTGGGTCCTCATATGAGAAGACTTTCTTTTGAGGGGACAGTACCAGCAAGACGTTTTCGAAGACTCGCCTTTGCTCTCGGTGGTGTTTCGTTTACTTCTTGGTACTTAGCTTTTTTCCTTGGGTCACTTAGAAAGATCAGTATTGATTTTAAAACAGCCATTATTGGCTACGCGGTGCTATTGGTGCTTGTAATAATAGGTTCACAAATAGCAGAGCGCTATGTTGCCTATAAACATAAAACAATAGACAAAGAACCAGACCAAGGCTAGATTTTACGGTGTATTTCTGGTATAACAGACAGGCATCCCACTTCACCAGAGGTTTCGCGGGACAAGCATGGGGATTATGGTGTAACGGTTAACACGGAGGTTTGTGGAACCTTCGATTCGGGTTCGATTCCCGATAGTCCCCCAATTATAAAAACGTCCTTTCGGACGTTTTTATAATTGGGGGGCTAAGCACATGAACTGCTTCATGTGCGGTCGGGAAGCGAACGACGGAATCTTGTTTTTCTAGCAAGAAAAACAGATGAGTCGGTGCCCAGACCGAGCGCTGTGACTGACAGCGCGAGAGTCGAGGGAGATAAGCGAAGCGGTCCCGATAGTCCTAATTCTGACGAGTTTTTAGTCGAGGGAGATCCCTGATAACTCCTAGGTATTTTTCTTCTTATGAAAAATAATTAACCAAGTCATAAAGGTGTTTGTGGTAATCATAACTATTGAATGAAGCATTGTGGCGACATTGTAAGCTTGGAGAGATATAATCATCAGAATGTGACGCAAGACGTTCATACCGTATAAGAGGGGAGTTTCAGTTTTAGGATTAGTCCAAGTTTTTCTGAGGGTTGGAATGAAAGCTACGAAATCTATCGCTACCGCTATGACAACCGAGATAGTAGGATCTTTAGTTAGGATCCAAGGGATAATCCCGAGTAGGGCGATGATAAAAAAATAAGTATCTATCTTTCTTATGTTTTTGAATCCGTAACGAAGTGAAAAGAAAAAGATGATGATAGTAAATATTTCCGAAGCCGCTGTCGGTAGGGCTCCGATGCCGGCACCTTTGGCAACTTGCCCAAAGAAGACAATACAAGAGACCATTGACCAAACAAGCCAGGTATACGGATGAGGTTGTACTCGACGTTTTATAATGTCGCGTAAGTAAGGTAGGTTGCCGACTATGGCGAGCAATGCAGCTATGATGGCGACCGTTGTTTTCATGTATAGTTAGTGTAGCATTTTAGCTTATTGAAAAATAAGGATTTTCTGGTAGGCTGTATAAATGATTGATAACTATCAAATCCTGCTTTTCTATAAGTATGTACATATTGATAACCCAGAGGTGGTTAGAGATTGGCTCCGCGAGCTTTGTCAAAAGCTTGGTTTGAAGGGGCGTTTAATAGTTGCAAATGAGGGTCTCAATATTACCCTTGAGGGAAAGACCGAAGACACAGAGGTCTTTATCAAAGAAATGGAGAAGGATCCAAGGTTTTTGAATATCCATATGAAGCGCTCAGAGGGGACAGGTAACGCTTTCCCAAGGCTTTCGGTTAAGGTTCGATCGGAAATAGTGTCTCTGCACCTCGGTACTTGCGATGTTGACCCAAATGAAACAACCGGGATTCATTTGTCTCCTGATGAACTTCATAAATGGATTTCGGAAGGTAAAGAGTTTTACATTGTGGATATGCGCAATGCTTATGAACACGATGTAGGAAAATTTGCTGGATCTATTTGTCCTCCAATGGAAAACTTCCGGGACCTTCCAAAGTTGATGAAAATGATTGATCACCTGAAAAATAAAACAGTTCTAACTGTTTGTACTGGAGGGGTGCGATGTGAAAAGGCTTCGGGATACTTGATAACTCAAGGATTCAAAGATGTCTATCAACTCGACGGGGGAATAGTTTCTTACATGGAGAAATATCCGAACGAGGATTTTGAAGGCAAACTCTATGTCTTTGACGGTCGTGTCGCTATGGGATTTTATACTGATGATCCAAAGCATAAAATCATCGGTGTTTGCTCATCGTGCGGTGCACCATCTGAAAATATCGTGGATTGTCGAGAGCAAGGATGCAACGGACAGTTCATCATTTGTGCAAACTGTGAAAACGCACAGGTTCATAAAAAGGGACACACATACTGCGTGAAAAATTGTAAAAGAGT
>CAYJDV010000017.1:4684-10679 GCA_964369095.1 uncultured Candidatus Saccharibacteria bacterium
ACACTGCTTGGATTTTTCAAAGAGCTTTTTGGAGAAGGTACAGAGATACGACTTCGACCAAGTTTTTTCCCATTCGTTGAGCCTGGTTTTGAGGTAGATGTGAAGGTGGGCGAGAAGTGGCTCGAAGTCTGTGGTGCTGGTATGGTTCATCCAAACGTTTTCAAATCAGTAGGTTACGATCCAGAAAAAGTTACTGGCTTTGCTTTTGGTATGGGGCTAGATCGACTTGCTAACGTGAAGTTCGGTTTTCCTGATGTGCGATTAGCTTACCAAGGTGATCTCCGTTTCAATCAATTTTAAATTTTTATGAAAATTTCTTATAACTGGTTACAAAATCATATTGAAGAGAAACTGCCTGACGCAGAAGCTTTGAAACAGGCGATTATTTTTCATGCTTTTGAAGTGGAAGACGTAGAGGAGTTAAACGGAGACACGATAATGGATATCAAGGTACTACCTGATCGCGCACATGATTGTTTGGGGCATGCAGGTGTTGCAAAAGAAATAGCAGGACTGCTCGGCTTAAGTTTGAAAGAAAATGCTTTACCGGAATTACCAACCGTTCCACTTTCAACAAAAATAGAAGTTCAAAGCGATGTCTGTCGCCGCTATATTGCCGTTGAGATGAAAGATATAAAAATCGGTCCGTCTCCAGACTGGCTTAAAGATGCTATCGAGGGAGTTGGTCTCCGATCAATAAATAATGTTGTAGATGCTACAAACTTAGTACTGCTCGATGACGGACAACCAGTTCATGCATACGACGCAGACAAGATAGATGGAGGTATTGTGGTGCGAATGGCACACGAGGGAGAGCAGATTACAACCTTGTCTAAGGAAGAAAAAGTACTAAAGGAAGTAGACCTTATTGTTGCTGATTATCTTGGGGCGCTCGCTATTGCTGGAGTAAAAGGCGGGACAAGTGCTGAGATTACAGATGATACAAAACGTATCATTATTGAAGTTGGAAACTTTGCACCTGCTCCAATTCGTAAGACTTCTCGTAGATTAAATCTCGTAACTGATGCATCCAAGCGTTTTGAAAATGAAATCACTCCGGAAGTTGCATATGATGCAGCGCGACACGTAGTCGCCATTATACAGAAGGTTGCCGGTGGGGAAGTTGTAGGTGTTTCAGATTATTATCCAAAACCAGTAGAAACTCGCAGTCTTTCTTTTTCACTTTCAGATATTGCCAGATTACTTGGTCCTACTATCACAGAGGCAGATATAGATCTTTGGATTTCTAGATACCATATAAGCAGTACTAAAGAAGGAGATGTATATAATGTGACTATTCCAGGCCAGCGTCTTGATATAACCGGACCACACGATATTGCTGAAGAGATAGGGCGTATGATTGGTTACGATCGTATCCCCGCATCACCATTACCGTTTACTCCAATAGTCCAAAAAGAATCTGAATATTTAGTTACAACTTCTGTAAAATACTGGTTGGCACAAAATGGTTTCCGTGAAGTAATGAATTATACGTTTACCAAAAAAGGTGATGTTTATATTTCTTATGGAGCAAAAGACAAGAGTGCACTTCGTAGCAATCTCTCTGAAGCTCTAAAAGAAAGCTATGAGAAAAATCGTATAAACGCTGGCCTACTCGGACTTGATGCTATTAGAATTTTTGAAATCGGGACTGTCTTTATCGGAACAGAGGAACATGTTCACGTAGCAACTTGTGACAAGGGTAATTTTGAAGAATTACCGATCCAACAATTTATTGAAAAATATAAAATAGTCCTTCGGCAAGCTCAGGATAAAATAAAAGTGTCTGGCACTTTCAAGATGTGGTCACCTTATCCATTTGTCAGTCGAGATATCGCAGTATGGATTTCTTCTCCAGAAGATCAAGCTAAACTAGAAGAAATAGTTACCGCTTTTGCTTCACAGTATTGTGTTCGTGAACCAGTGCTCTTTGATCACTTTGAAAAAGAAGGTAGGACTTCTATAGCATATCGATTTGTTTTCCAATCATACGAAAAAACTCTTACTGAAGTTGAAGTAGAAAAATGGTTTGGTGAACTAGTGGAAAAAATAAAATCTGAAAAAGGATTTGAGATAAGATAATCTTAAGTTAGCTAAAATAGCGTGCGAATTACTTGCGATTATTGACATTAGGCTATAAAGATGTTATGAAATAAAAGGTATTTGTATTGTACATTTAAACTAAAACTATAAGGTATGTTACTAGAAAAAATCATTAGCGGAAAAATTACTGCAATTGAATTAACTAGCAAGGCTCTCAAAGATGAGATAAATTTTTTGTTTGTAAATATTAAACAAAAAATAGTAATGAAATTTATTTCAAAGCTTTCGACTGGAAAACAAACGGTTGACTTGGTGGCTTTTTATAAAGCCGGAAATAAGGCTAAGCGGTTATGTATGTTTCCTAAATTCAAAAAAGTTTTGGATGAATGCACTGAAAATGGTAAGTTTTCAAGTGTTGAAATTGATGAGACTTTCTATCAGTACCAAAATACTGATAAAGCTCAATGTAAATTTATTCAGGAATACCTGAAAGAAGGTATTGTTGATTTATCTACTGACGTAGGAAAGTTAGAAGCACGTAAACGTTTAGCTACGTTGGCTGTCTTTTTAAAGAAACAGCCAAAGGCTGAAGCCGGTGAGTTACTTAAAAATGGCTACTCTAATTGGATCGGCAAGTTTAAAACTACTAGTGGCTCCATGTTTTTTCTTTCTGCACGTTGGATCATCGACGGCAAAAAGTGGCACTGCATTGAAGAAGAGTTCCTTTTTAGGACTTCTAATGATTATTTTTGGTCTTCTAATAAGCCTGAGTAATCTATCAGATTTTTACGACACTTTGTATCTTAGAAACTTTGATTTTTATCAATTTTTTTTGGCACAAAGTGTCTTTTTTATTACAAGTTTGATTCAAAACTAAAAGGCGGTATACTCTTTTGTATTATGAAATATATATCAATTGCAATCGTTATCGTATTTATCGCTGTTGTTGTTGGTTTTTGGATTAAAAAAGCCCCAGTTGCAGAGCCTGTAGTAGAAGAAGTACCACAACAGGTTGTGACAGAGGAACCAAAAACAACAGAAGAACCAGTTATAAAGAAGCCTAATAAAATAACAACAATACAAGGTATGAAAATTGAAACAACAAAAGAAGGAACAGGTCCAGAAATTACCAATGGAAAAACAGCAGTAGTTCACTACACCGGCAAACTCACTGATGGAAAAGTATTTGATAGTAGTGTGACTCGTGGTACTCCATTTGAATTTCCTCTTGGTGCAGGGATGGTGATCAAGGGTTGGGATCTAGGAGTACTCGGTATGAAAGTAGGGGAAAAGCGAGTTCTTACTATCCCTTCTGAATTGGCATATGGAGAGAGAGGTGCAGGAGGCGCTATCCCTCCAAACGCGACTTTGGTTTTTGAAGTTGAGCTTCTCGGAATTAAATAATTTTTTAATAAAATTTCAAAAGACCAAAACGAGCACGTTTTGGTCTTTTGTGTTATAAATACAACATAAATAGCTACAAATATAAAGAAAATGAAAGAAAAACTAACAAATATAATACAGAAATTTAAAACTTGGTGGTCAGGTAATTCAAAACGAAGAAAGATATTTTATATCGCGATTTTGGCTTTGATATTGTTGATCGTCATAAAAGGGGGGAATAAAGATACTGGTAGTGTGGTTGAGGTTGTAAAAAAACAAACCATTACTCGGACCGTTATCGCTAGTGGTAAGGTCGTGAGCTCTACTGACCTTTCTCTTGGTTTTGAAGTTAGTGATGTCGTCCGTAGCGTCAATGTCACTGTTGGTCAGAAAGTTAAAAAGGGTACAGTCATCGCTACTCTAAATAGCGGTGAAGAGCGTGCTGCTGTAACTTCTGCTCGTGGAGCACTTCTGTCTGCCGATGCTCGTTATAAGAAAGTTCTTGAAGGCTCATCAAACGAGGAGATAGCGCTCGCTCAAGTGACACTAGATAATGCCAAGAAAGATCTGGAAAATGTCACCAAAGTACAAAATGGTCTCGTAGAAAATGCTCGCAGAAAACTAAATAGTGAAGGTCTTACTGCAGAAACAACAAGTTCAACAACTTCGACTCCTACTGTCTCTGGTACTTATACTGGCCAAGAAGGTGTTTACAAACTATCCCTCTACTCTGCGGGTGATGGACAATATGTTTCATTTGAAGGATTAGAATCTGGTACAGTAAAGGCAAACAACATAACTCCACAACCTTTCGGCACTAAAGGACTCTCTCTATTGTTCCCAAATGGTTCATCTCAATCTGCTGCTTGGACAATTTCAATACCAAATAAAGATAGCTCTCTATATATTACAAACCTAAATACTTATGAGTCAGCTCAAAATACTCGAGACGCTGCTATCTCGACCGCCGAATCAGCTGTTCGTACAGCGGAAGCGCAGCTTGCTCTCAAGCGTGCGACTGCAAGACAGCCAGATGTTGATGCTGCGTTGGCTGATGTTATCACTGCTCAAGCAGGAGTAGAGAGTGCAAATGCGAGACTCGAGAAAAAGATTTTACGTGCTCCAGCAGACGGAACAATTACTAAAGTAGATATAAAGGTAGGGGAGATAAGTACTCCACAGAAAGAAGTTATTGTCCTTCAGGATGTTACCAATCTATACCTTGAAGCAAATATTGGAGAAGGGAATATCAGCACTATTGCACTCGGTCAGAATGTAACTGTTTCTTATGATGCTTTACCAGGTCAGTCTTATATAGCTAGTGTTTCTTCTATCGACCCATCGGCAACAGAAGACGGGACTGTTATCAATTATAAAATTAAAGCTCTTATAACAGACGCTATAGGTATTCGTCCTGGGATGACAGCCAACATGTCTATCGTTACCGCCGAAATACCAGATGTCTTAGTTCTACCAGGCCGCACTATCCAAAGTGATGAGCTTGGCAAGTTTGTTCCTGTTATTGTCGACCCTACAAGTAAAAAGCAAAAGACTGTCCGTACCGCAGTTACAACTGGTATCAAAGGAGATGGTGACATTATAGAAATAAAGACAGGTCTGACAGAAGGGCAAAGTGTCCTCTGGACTCCAGAAGTTAAAAAATAAAAAAATCTATGCCAAAGAGACACGGTATTTTTAAAAAACTCGGCATTGATATCACTGTTGGTATCTTTCTGGCAAAACGTGAGCTAAAACGCGCGAACAAGTGGACTACCGCACTTATCGTTTTTGTCATGCTTCTCACTTTTCTAAACTTAGTTGTTGTCAGTGGTATTTTGGTTGGGCTTATTCAAGGATCACTGGATCAGAACAAAAAATTTAGTTCAGGAGACGTCATTGTTTCTTCGTTCCTAAATAAGACTAAAGTAGACAATAGTCAGCAAGTTATAAAAACAGTAGAGACCTTACCAGGACTTCGTGCTTACAGCGCTCGCTATACAAGTGGGGGGTCACTACGCTCTGGCTACAGAGAAGTACTCCTTAAGGACGAACAGCCAAATAGTGTCGGAGCTCAGATTATTGGAGTGGACCCTTTAAAAGAAGACGTAGTTACAAATATCTCTAGTCTCTTGGTTGAAGGTTCATATTTAGAACCAACTGATACAGATAGTATTGTGGCAGGTAGTTTTCTTTTTAGAAAATACAACACCAATGAATTTCCAGGACTGACAACTCTCAAAGATGTACCAGTTGGTTCTAGGGTACTTTTGACTATCGGAGAAAACAGTAAAGAGTACACCATCAAAGGAATTTTGAAATCAAAGGTTGGTGAAGTAGATGGAGCTGTATTTATGCTCGATAGTGAGTTTAGAAAACTAACTGGTCGTACTGATTACAACGTCAATCAAATAGCTATCTCTCTTGTTCCTGGTACTAGCCCAGAACTTGCCAAGGCAGCACTTATTGAAGCTGGAGTAGACAAAGATGGTCGAGTCCAAACAGCCGCTGAAGCCATCCCGCAATTTCTCGATCAGATCAAAACTACATTTGGAATCTTGGGTAATGCTAT
>CAYJDV010000018.1:0-1715 GCA_964369095.1 uncultured Candidatus Saccharibacteria bacterium
AAGACCTTTTCGAATCCTGACGATATGCAAGCAGTTGCATATCTTTAGGTTAAAAAATCTTCGATTTTTGTGCACCTACCAGGATTCGAACCCAGAATAACGGTTCCGAAGACCGTTGTGATATCCATTTCACCATAGGTGCGCAGTTAGATAGTACTACTATACAAGCTATTTGTAAAATCGTACCCGGATAGTATACTTATAGTATGAGAAGAGACAAAGAGAAAGCCTTTGAGTTGAGAAAACAAGGCAAATCTTATAAAGCAATAAAAGAAGAATTAGGAATTTCTAAAAGTACACTATCGGATTGGTTTAAGGATATTCCTTGGTCAAGGCATCTTAAAACCTCAAATACTGTCCGTACGCAGTCACCTGAGCATATTCTAATGATGCAAGAAGCTAGAAGAAAATCTCTCGATTTAATCTATAGTAAAGCAGAATTAGAGGCAAAGTCAGAATATATGGCCTATAAAAAAGATGCTCTGTTTTGGGCTGGCCTTATGGCATATGCCGGAGAAGGAGATAAAAGAACCAGACACCTTGTTCGTATAACAAATTCAGAGTTCTATATCCATACGATTTTCATTCGTTTCGTTAAAAAGTACCTTAGAGTAGAAGATCGAGATATTAAATGCTGCTTATTAATATACCCTGACAATAACTCCTCTCTTTGTAAGGAGATGTGGTCAAATATCCTTAAAATAAAAAGAGAGAATTTCCATAAAACACAAGTAATTCAAGGTAAAGAAAAAGTAAAACGGTTGCAATACGGCATTGGAATGAGTATAATTTCCAGTACTCTTCTTAAGAAAAAGTTACTTGTTTGGCTATCTTTAGCTCAAGATGAACAGTTTGAAAATGCGGTTATAGTTTAGTGGCAGAATGCCTCGTTGCCAACGAGAAGGCGGGATTTCGATTATCCCTAGCCGCACAAATACAAAAAGTCCCACGTGAGATGTCGCTAATAGCTATCTCACGTGGGACTTTTTGTATTTATGACTATGTCTCTTAGACAAAATAGGTTTTTATGTTGGTAAAAGTCTTAAAATGCAGTATTTTTGACAAATATGTGGATAAGTGTGTGTGTATAAAGGATAAACGACGACTTATTATGCCTGTTAATACTTGAGTATAAGCTGTCCTTTTAGTAAAATAGTTATTGTTTATAAGGTACTTTTAGATAAATCTTCTTGTTTCATATGAAACAGGGAAATAATGTTTCACGTGAAACAATTTACTTCAAAAACTCAAAAAATAGGGGAAATAGGCGAAGAAAAGGCCTGTATGTTTCTCATGAAACAAGGTTTCACTATTTTGGAGCGTAATGTTGCCAATAAGTTTGGGGAGATCGATGTTGTAGCAAAGAAAGCGGGGAAGCATTACTTTTTTGAAGTAAAGGCGGGGAAGCAGGGTGGATTCGTCAACCCAGCTGAAAACCTGACTAAAGAGAAATTGAGGAAGTTCTCTATTTCAGTGGAGCACTACTGCTTAATTAATAAGATTAAAGACTATAGAGTTCAGGGTGTAGTGGTTATTTTACCTAGAAACGAAGACTTGGACTCTAGTATAGAAATTATTGATTTGACATAGTCTATAGCAAAATTGGACGCTCTATAGTATAGTTGGAGCTGTTACACACATATCGGGGTGTAGTATATCGGTAGTATACATGTTTTGGGAACATGAGGGCAGGGTTCGATTCCCTGCACCCCGAC
>CAYJDV010000018.1:1815-9229 GCA_964369095.1 uncultured Candidatus Saccharibacteria bacterium
ATGAGGGCAGGGTTCGATTCCCTGCACCCCGACAAGAGAAAGCTTTGAAAAATCAAAGATTTCTTGATAAGATTGAAATATAGCGGGATTAGTTTATCGGTAAAACATCAGTTTTCCAAACTGAGGTGAAGAGTTCGACTCTCTTATCCCGCACAAATAATAAAGCTCGGCATTATGCCGAGCTTTATTATTTGTGCGGGATAGGTAGATACCTGCGTATCTACCGTAAGGAGTCGAACGCCGGAGCTATGTCGGAGACAAGCGAGGCGGTGCCCAGACCGAGGTGAAGCCGAGAGTCGCGGGCGACTCTCTTCTCTCACACAACAAAAAGCCCTAGTAAGGGGCTTTTTGCGTGCTACACTTATTTCAGAACAGTTATTTTAAAACACTAAAACCTTAAAACTATGTCACAGAATAGAACATGGCCTAAATTTGCAGTTGCCAAGGATTTTGGTGACGCGATAAAGGCTATAGAAACTGACTACTTCCAAGAAGGTAACTCAGAAGGAAGAATCAAGACAGGAGACTGGAGGTTGTGGCATAAAACAGTAATACTGTTCACACTCCTCTTTTCTATATTTGGAATGATTTTGTTTTCAGAATATCCTTGGTGGATAAAGATCCTGCTTTGTATAGCACTTGGTGCTGTCACAGCATCTATCGGCTTCAATGTTGGTCACGATGCTAATCATGGTTCATTTTCTAGTAATAAGAAAGTGAATAATCTATTTAGATTATCTTTTAATCTTTTTGGAATTTTTTCATTTTTTTGGAGAGTGAAGCATAATGTTCTCCACCATACATATACCAACCTAAACGGTTTTGATGAAGACATATCGGGAGTCAAACAACTTCGGATGCACCCAGATCAGCCTTGGAAGCCGATACACCGCTATCAAGCTCTGTATTGCTGGTTTCTATATGGACTACTCCATATAGGTTGGGTATTGGGAAGTGATTTCATAAAATATTTTCAAGGACATATTGAGAAGAAAGAGTTTCACATGGGAAAGAAAGATCATCTTACTTTTTGGTTGACTAAAATTTTCTATGTAACTTTCTTTTGCGCACTGCCTTGGATTGTTTTGGGTTTCAAGTTATGGATAGTAGGTTTTCTCGTCTATGAGTTCTCCGTAGGACTTATCACTTCTATTGTCTTTCAACTAGCTCATGTTGTTGAGAAAACAGCACAGCCCAAAGTTTTTGTGAGATCAAACGATGAGTGGATATTGCATGAAGTTCTGACTACTGCCAACTTTGGTATGAAAAACAAAGCCCTGAGTTGGTTTGTCGGTGGTTTGAATTTTCAGATTGAACATCACCTTTTCCCAAAAGTCAGTCATGTACATTACCCTATTCTCGCTCTTAAGGTGCAGAAAGTATGTGAAGAATACGGAGTGCCTTATAACAAGTATTCATCCTTTTGGTCTGGGCTCGCATCTCACACCAGAAAAATGGCCGAGCTTGGAAGGAAACCGGTTCTTTCTCTAACAACATCGTAAATAAAATAAACCCCGCTTATCAAATAAGTGGGGTTTTTTATTTTTTTCTTTGGTTTTTTAATTCTGGATCATCTCCAGAATTTTTTCATGACTAAGTTGTCGTACACCCGGAATAATGGCCGCGGTACCAGTTTGAACCATTTCAGGTGAACTGCCATTCATTTTCTTATTTACCGCTTTTTTAACAGTGATAATTCTGCCTTCAGATACACGGTCAAATATCATCATCTCTGGTTTTTTGCTTTTTACCTTAACCGCTATGTCTGTGTCGGAAGCGTGGTGGTGGAAAAAAGTTAAGCAGGGGCGTTTTTCAGCGGGGCCGGTTAGATACTGTTCTTTTGTTGTTTTTTCAAAAGATGCCATGTCCTGTCCTTTGGAGTGGGCGGTAATAAAAACTAATTTTTTAGCCATACGAAAAGAATTTTGGTTTCCGAACATAATACGCTATGCGTAGAGAAAGTCAAGCAAAATAGCCCTTTTGGGGCTATTTTGCGTTATCTTGTCCCGGTACCGGAATAAGACTATCGTACTGCGTCCTTGAGTGCTTTTGCAGCGCGGAATCGAGGAACACGAGCTGCAGCCACTTTAACTGGTTCACCAGTCTTTGGGTTGCGAGCCATACGTGCCGCTCGGGTCTTCACAGAGAAGATCCCAAGTCCAGCGATAGAAACTTCATCGCCCTTCTTAAGAGTCTTTGTGATCTCTGAGATAAGACTTTCAACGACTTCTTCAGCTTGTACCTTAGTACCGCCGATTTTGCCGTGTACGAGTTCAACAAGTGCTTGTTTGTTCATAGTTATTATTGGGTTAATCCTTTTAGGGGATTACTTCTGATAATCTCGTCAGAGCGCGGAAGCAGATGCTTTACGCTATTACCATTATATAGCAAGGGTTTTTGGATGCAAAATTGACATAGAGTTATAAAAATGCTATAATACAAACAGAATTAAATCTATTCTTTATGAAAAATGTTCTGATCACAGGAAACGTAGCCATGTTCGTTTTATTTGTTAGCGTTGCCGTCTCTGTAATAAAAGATTACAGGCAAATGAATAAAAATTTAAAACAACTTGGTTTACAAAAAATTTAAAAGAAAAAACCCTTACAGCAATGTAAGGGTTTAATCATTTTTATTTATTTTTCTTAAATTTATTATTACTCTTAACAAAATCAGAGTTTGCTATAGGATTTCGATCTTTTATAACTTCTTTTGATTTTACAAAACCTTCATTTTCAACTTTTACTAATTTAGAATCATTGCTCATAACATTAGTTATTCGCCCTTGTAGTTTTGAATTTATAGCATCATTTGCAATCTTATTGTGATTAATTGCACTTTGGTCGTAAGTCACAGTAGTTGAACTTGGGAATCTAAATTTTGTAAAATTATATCCTGGATAATTAGGATCTCCGGTTCCTTCGTTATCTATTACTGGCTTAAGAAGGTTTTTTTCATTTGCACCTGGCGCAAATGATGATTTACCAGTATTAACTTCTAAAATTATTTTAGCTCTTAATTTTTTAAACTCTTCTCTGATAAGTGCAAGCTTTGCTCTGTTTAAACTTGTCTCATGCGTTTTACAGTATTCGTCAAATATCTTATAACCAAGCCCTCCTTTATCAAGTTCTGGTTTTCCTGCTAAGTTTTTTGAAGCAAGCCATGATTGAAATTCATTCCAATCCTCGCGTAGAACGTCATCAACAGCTTCGTTGCCGGTATATTCTGTTTCTAAAGAGTCACTTTTTATTGATACAGTTTTTTCTTTCTTAATTTTTGTTGAATCATTAAAGTTCCCATTTTCAGCTTTTGCGCTATGAGAAGCCCCCATAGTGAATAGCGCAGCTAACGCCATAAACGCATTACGCACTCTATTTCTTGGTCTAGTTTCCATTTTTACAACAGGAGTTTGTTCATCGTCTACCATTTTTTCTACAATATTGTTTCTTTCGTAAACTATTTCTCCAATCTTTTCATTAGTATCTCCGTTTTCACCTGCTCTAAACTTAGCCTCAGCAGTAAGGTTTTCAATATCTTTTTGGGTTTTTGGGTCAATTTCGTATTTTTCTATCTTTGGAAATTGAACAGAAGTAGTTCTTTGTCCGGGTACACCGTCCATCATTCCTTCTTTATTTTCTACTTTTCTTGGTGGGTTTTCTATTGGATCTGTCATATGTAACAATGATAGCATATTGACTCCGGATGTTTTATCTAATACCCTTTAGGTATGGAAAATTACAACAAAGATCTTGAGATGGACCCTACTAAACAAGAAACAAGTACAGATCCGTTGCAAGAGTGGAGGGAGGACAAAAGTGCACCTAGTGGCGTTTCAAAGAAAGACTTAGAAGGCAATATGCCCGATGAGGAGGAGCAAGACAGAGTAAAAGAGCACCTACCTGAAAGAAATAAATACATTAATATAGAAGATGTTACTGCAGATGATTGGGAAGAGGAACAAGGTTTAGATGAGAGTCTTCTTAACTTCTTATACGAAGAAGGTGTATCTGTAGAAATGCTTGATAGATTTCAAGAGCTTGAAGATTTTGAAGAGAAAGACAAGGAAGAAGAGCTTGAGGATGAAGCGGTGCATATGTACTCACCAAAACAATTTCGTTTGATGGAACGCTGTGTCAACTATCAAAACAGTCTTGATGTGCTTAAAACCATGGAATCAAAACGTCCTATGCTTGAAGGACAACCTATGACAGACGAACAGGTTGGGCAATTTGTTTCTGTATACCGAGAGAGTGAATCCAAGAAATCATGGGGCTCTTTTACTCCTGAGAAAATTGATTTTATAAAGAAGTGTGTGGCTTGGGATCAGTATCACCAGAAGGCATTGCGCCTTGAAAAGAACCAACCTACTTATTCCGACGGACGATTGATACCAAGTGCCGATATTGAAAAAATGGCTTTTGATTATAGGGATTTGAAACGTGAGAACCCAGACGAAATAGCCTCGATGAAGTTTGAAAGTGGGGAGTGGAAAAAAGAAAATCTTGTCTGGCAAGAAAACATGCATGATGGCATGAAGCAGTGGTCTGCCTTCAAAGATGATGAGTATAGCGAAGATAGTGTGAAATACATCACAAATCAACAGCCCGCTGATGGTTCAGGGGACTTTTATTTCAAAGTACGCAATACTCACCACATAAATACCCGAGATGGAAGCAACAAAGAGCTTGTATTTATTGATATAAAATACCCAACTAGGGAAGATATAGAAGGTGGGTATAGTTTTAAAAAGAAAATGATGACTCGAGAACAAAAAGAGTCAGCATAGATACTGACTTCTTGTAAAAAAATATTTAAAATAATCGCTATTAATTGGCGATTATTTTATTGTTAAAAACCACTTTTTGGCGCCTGGTTAGTTTACCAGATTTGTCGATAATTAAACCGGTACCGGCGAGCCATTTTTTTAGCTCATTTCGGCTTACTTGGCCTAATTCATCACGATACTTTTTGTTCTGCATCATTTGAATCATTTCTGACAGAGTCGAGGCCCCTATTTCCAAAGAGATATCAAAAGTTTGAGGACTAAAATTCTTTGTGTTGATTTCCATGCTCAAGGCAGGAAATGCGTCATAGTTTAATTTTCTTTCCATTGTTACAGATTTACCTCTTTATACTCTAATAGGATGATAGAGTCAAACAAAGCCTATCTATTGTATCGAGACATGATTTCGGCTTCGACTTCTTCTCTTGGTCGTCCGAACTTCAGATATGAAAGTTCTTTGATTTTATCAGCGAGCTCAGGGTTACCTTTTGGAGGATAGGGAGACTTAGAGTTAAAGGCTTTAACCGGGACACCGTTAACTAGCATTTTGACATAACAAGTCAGGTTTTCTTGTTTGATGATGTCATCAGGAGTAAATGTCGGCGCTAGTTGTTTTTCAAACATGACAGCGTTCTCAGGGCTAACACGGTGGATGAACATTGAACCCACGTTTCCAAATACTGCATTTTTGATACCTTCATCTAATTGCTCGATGAATTGGTGAGCGACGTTTAGTGAGAGGCGATACTTACGAGCCTCAGAGAGGATAGTAGAGATAGAGTCAGTAGTTACGTTTTGGAATTCGTCTATATATAGATAGAAGTCATTAACATCGCTTTTTCCAACGATATCGACACGAGATAGGGCAGCCATAGTGATCTTTCCAACCAAGAGAAGACCGATCAAGTTTGAGTTGATATCACCAAGGCGACCTTTTGAAAGGTTAACTAGAAGGATTTTCTTTTTATCCATGATTTCACGGAAATTCAAGACGCTGTGTTGCTGAGCAATAACGGGGCGCATGATGTCGTTGGAAACGAATGGGTCAAACTTGTTGGTGATATACGGTACGAAGTTAGCAAGAGACGCTTCACCTGTAGTTTTTTCGGCATTTTCCCAGAATTGCTTGATGATCGGATTTTTACACTTCTCAAGTTTCATTTGTCTGAAAGCTTTGTCAGAGAGTACTCGGCTGATCTCAAGAAGAGTTGAACCGCTATCTGGATCTTCCATGATAAGTCCGGCAGAGTTACGGAAGTATTGTTCGAAGGCTGGTCCTCCGGCTGTTTTCATATCGAAGAGTTTGTTGAAGATACCGAGGAGTTCGTTGATGACAAATATTTTTTGCTCTGGATAATTTACATCATACTCAAGCATGTTGAGCCCCATAGGTCTCGCGGTGTGAGCTGGATCAAAATAAATCACGTCGTCGATACGCTCTGGTGGAATGTTGGCTAGGATTTTTTCTATATCAGATCCGTGTGGGTCGATAAAACAGCAACCGTCACCGTTTTTGATATCTTGGATAATCATGTTGAGCAACATAACGGTTTTACCAGTACCTGTTTGTCCGATGACATAACTGTGACGTACACGATCTTCTCGAGCAAAAATTATATCTGTAGTCTGACCTTTATAAGTATTGGTTCCAAT
Organism: uncultured Candidatus Saccharibacteria bacterium; assembly: GCA_964369095.1. Classification (GTDB taxonomy): domain Bacteria; phylum Patescibacteriota; class Minisyncoccia; order Phycocordibacterales; family UBA9973; genus UBA4124. The sequence continues at coordinate 8,252 of CAYJDV010000018.1, forward strand.
GATGATGCCTTCTTTATTTGGGAATATCGGTGCAGGTGCACTTGTTGCAGAACTTTCTTTGAGTTCGTGAGGGTTCGTTAGTCCGGTTGGGAAGTGGATCAGAGAAGAAGCTTCGTTGAGAGAAAGTTCCAGCGGTTTTGAATCTTGTTCTCGGAAAGAAAAAGCTTGGCAAGTCTCGATGAGTTCTTTACCTTTAGACTCTTGCCATTCTATAGAGTTACCTCCGATATACGAATATTGACCAAAAGGAGCTTCGATAGATTCTCGGATATGTTTTGCTCGCTCTGGAGTGCTAGCTGAAGCTACGATACGAAGTGTCGCTTGGATGATACGAGAATCGTTTTTCTTTTTGAGAAGTTCGATACCTGTAGTGTCTATCTTTTTCTCTTCGTCTGGCTTTTCTTCTTTGGCTTTTGAAAACAAACTAAAAGCTTCTTTGGCCAATCCTCCAAGCACTCCTTCCATAGCACTCTTGTACAAGTCTTTGACTGTGGCGCCACCTTTCTGGGCATCAAGGAGTATCTGGTTGTTGCGCTCAGCGATACGCTTCTGGCCTTCTGACATAACTAGCTGAACGGCACAACCTTCACCGCTCTGAGATATTTGCGATAAGGCTCCTATGATACCTACGAACGGATCATTTTCAAAATCATTGTATGTCTTAAGAGGATTGAAAGACATTTCTTTGAGCTTGGCAGTACTAACTGAAAATGAGTGAGCTTCAGCTGAAAATATGTTGAAGTCATCTACTGACTCTTCAACAATCGCTCCTGGGAAAAAAGCGTAGACCAACTTACCAAAACCATCAGTGATGTTTTTAGGTACAGCTACGTAGACCATAATGTCGTTGGTACTATGTTCCACGGCCAGCTCGATAGAAACGGTATTGTTGAGTCCTGTTAGGGAAACCAAACTAGTATAGAGCTGTCCCATGCCGGCGATTTTTTTCTTGAAATCATCTTCTTTTTTATCTGCTTG
>CAYJDV010000019.1:0-3557 GCA_964369095.1 uncultured Candidatus Saccharibacteria bacterium
ACCAAGAGTCGTCGTGGGGTCAATATCCCTGGAGCGTACCTGACGATCTCAGCACTTACTGATAAAGATAAAAAAGATTTGTCTTTTGGAATAACTCAAGGGGTAGATTTTGTAGCGCTTTCATTTGTTCGAACCGCTAAGGACATAGCTGATTTGCGAACGCTTATCAAAAAACAAAAAGGTGACCAAGCTATCGTCGCTAAAATAGAAACACAGGAAGCAGTAGAAAACATAGATGAGATCATTGCGAGCGCTGATGCGATCATGGTAGCGCGCGGGGATTTGGCTGTTGAGATAGGTCCAGAGAAAGTGCCGACTGTACAGAAGATGATCATCAGAAAGTGTAACGAAGTTGGTAAGCCGGTGATTGTGGCAACACAAATGCTCGAGAGTATGATCCATACTCCAGTACCGACTCGTGCGGAAGTCTCAGATGTTGCCAATGCTATCTTCGATGGTGCCGACGCTGTCATGCTTTCTGAAGAAACAGCTCTTGGTCAGTATCCAATCCAAGCAGTGGACATGATGAGCCATGTGGCTTCACAGGTAGAAGGAGAAATTGCAACCCATAGAAGACTCAAGGTTCACTTCAATGATATTGTTGATTCCGTTTCTTCTTCAGTGGTGCACAATGCCGAAGACGTCGGAGCTAAACTGATCATTGCATTGACTGAAACTGGTTCGACATCTCGCATGATAGCGCGCTACAAACCTCGCCAGCCAATCATCGTCCTGACTCCGCACGAACATGTAGTTCGTCGTTCTCAACTCGTCTGTGGTTGCTATCCGATACTTATGAAGGGCTTTACTGGCAGTACTCAACTCATCAAGACCATTGGTCCAAAGCTTATAGAGCAAAAACTAGCCTCAAAAGGGGATCGTATCGTTGTTTCAGCTGGTGTGCCGTTCGGGACTCCTGGTACCACAAATATGCTAATGATTTTGACTATCTAGCAAGACCCCCATCGGTGGTATACTAAGGGTATGAATATTTCAATCAAATCAACAAACATTGAACTTACCCCAGCGCTCAAAGACTATACAGAAAAACGCATTTCTGGTATTAGTAAATTTACAGGTGAAGAAGCGATGGCTGTTATTGAAATAGGAAAGACTACAGCGCATCATAAAAATGGTGATATCTTTCGTGCAGAAATAAATGTCACGACAACACTCGGTAAACAGTTTCGTTCAGCTTCAGAAAAATCTGATCTCTATGAAGCAATAGACGATGTCAGAAATGAAATCGTTCGTGAACTCTCTTCTGCTAAAGGTAAAAAAGAAGCTCTCTGGAAAAAAGGTGCTCGAAAGTTCAAAAATATGATTAGAGGTTTTCGTAGCTAATTATTTCATGGAAAGTTTTTCTTCTGTTGAAAATGCCAACGAACAATCTAAACGTGAAGTTTTTTCTATTGAAGTTTTTGGAGAGAAATTGGAAGTAACTAAAGAAGAGTTTACGTATTCTGAAAAGATTCAGAACGAAACAAAGATTGAGGGATATACTAAATATAAAATTAATCAACACGATATAGAAAATTTTCTAGAAGATATTATTGATAAAAAATTTCCAGAATCAAAAAAAGTTGAAGGACATCGTGGTTTTTATATGGACAGAAAGGTTGATCAAGAAATTAATCATATCTATAAAGAACTATGTGAGAAGCTCAGTGACTCAAATTTTCCAGATAAAACATATAACCATGTCATTCAAGCTGATGGAGATTACTTTGATGAATATCACAAACAGATGTATGAAGATAATTTTATATTAGGTAAATTAGAGAATATTAGTCCAAACATGAATTCAGTTAAGTTTAGATTTTCTAAGTCAGCCCTAGTTATTACAAATGATCTCGGAGAAGTTTCTTTTGTCGGTGATATACGTATTCAGGATGGGGAAAACTATACTCTTTCAAAATTGTTAGATACAAAAAATACACATCCAAATATTGGAAATGATGTGCGGCTTGTTGCAAAATTTGAGCATTTTAAAACTATGTCACCAGAAGAGTTTTCTGAATTTACAAAGGACAAGATTATTTGTAGCACAATGAGTGGTATTTATACTCAGTATGGGGATTTGTTTGGTAATATAAATCGTAATTATAATGAATCAGGTTGCCCTAGACCAATATTTGGTTTTGATTCAGAAGATCCAATATTTAAACAATATATTGAAAAGGTAAAAGAATTGTATTCAAAAATACCACCTGAAATTATTTCAGATAAAAATATAAGAGGATTAGATCACTTACTTTTGAACCCTGAAAAGAAATATAAAACCGGATTCGTAGAAGAGATTCTTCCTGTTATGACCGGTGATACTGATCTGCCTCAAATGCGATGGGGGCATGCAAAATATGCGATTATCCCAACTGAGAAAAACTTTAACTTTTTAGTGATTAATCATACTAAATAAAATTTATAAGGTAGTACTAAAGATTTCAAAACTAATACGTTTTCCATTTTCAGGAATAACTTCGTCAATCACAAATAGTCCGCCATCAAGGTGGGCTTTTGTTATTTTTACACGTTTATCATCTTTGAAGAAATATGTACCAATAGAACCAAAGTACGCACGGTATTTTCTATCGTTAACTATTCCATCGTCATTTAGATCAAGTAGTCCGTCTTCTTTTGATATTTTTTTGCAGTGCGTTGCACCTTCTTCAGATTGTTCCACTGCTTCTGCGCTTCCGTTTTGTATTTTTTCTAAAACTTCTGGTAACAATAACAATGCTTCGTTATTTAGTTTTTCGCGCAAAGACAAAGTTGTATCAGTTGGCTCTATAGGGATTTCTTTTTGCACTAAGATCGGTCCAGTATCAAGTTTAAATCTCATTTGCTGTATCGCGGCTCCGGTTGTCTCATCACCATTTAAAATAGCACTCTCTACAGGAGTTGCTCCGCGATATTTAGGAAGTAGGGAATAGTGGACGTTTATCGTGCCGTACTTTGGTAGATCTATAATTTTCTCAGGGATTATTTTTCCATAAGCGACAACTACAAATAAATCCCAAGATTCTTTACTTAAGGATTCAAAAAAATCTTCATCCAGCTTCTCAGGTTGTAGGACTTGGATTCCATGTTCATCTGCCCAAACTTTCGGCTCAGGGGACTTGAGGGTCATTCCACGCCCACTTGGTCGGTCAGGGTTCGTTATTACCAAAGACGGCGCAAAACCGGTCTCTACAAGCTTTTCTAGAAAGTCTGTCGTAAATCCCGGCGTCCCAAAAAAAGCGATTTTCATAAGGCTATATTATCATAAAAATTAGGACTTTCGCTTATAAGAAATATGTTTTATTTTCTGCGGGGTGCCTACGCAGAGTCCTCGATTCATAAAATATATTTCTTATAAGCTTTAGTAATAAAAAAATAATACATATGTTTTTTGAGGCTTGCGCAAGCTGACTGAGCTGAGCATGAACAAAAAGCCAGCAGGCTTTTATGTGTACTTAAAAAGTATATGTATTATTTTTTATTTACCGCTTCTGGTGGCAGATCTTCCACATCAGTTGCTTTGTCGATGAAAAGGATACCGTTGAGGTGATCGGTTT
>CAYJDV010000019.1:3657-6556 GCA_964369095.1 uncultured Candidatus Saccharibacteria bacterium
TCTTCCACATCAGTTGCTTTGTCGATGAAAAGGATACCGTTGAGGTGATCGGTTTCGTGTTGGAATATTTGAGCAAGCAAGCCTTTGCCACTCATGACAAATTCGTTGCCTTGTTCATTGAAAGCTTTTACGGTCGCAGTGGTTGAACGCTTCACTAGTCCGTACTTCCAGCGGACACTCAGACACCCCTCTGACATCGGTTCTTTTTTCTTGCCGAGCTTTGTGATGGTCGGATTGATAAATACAATATCATCGGTCGCTTTTGAGACAGCCTTTTGCGCAACTACGAAGATACGCATCGGTACATCTATCTGGGGAGCAGCGATAGCCACACCATCGTCTTCACCATGGAGAGACTTTTTCATTTGCTCTATTATTTTTTTGACCTCACTAGAATTTATTTTCTCCAAAGGTACTTCCTTGGCAACCATTCGGAGTGTTTGATGAGGGGATTGGACGATATCAGCCATAGTATTATTTTAACTGTTTTATGTACTGACCAAGTTCTGCCATTGGCACTGTTTCTTGAGAGCGAGTTTCCATATTGCGGACGATGACTTTGTTCTGGACTGCTTCCATCTGACCGAAGATGATCACGTATGGCGCGCCACTTTTCTCAGCCACTGCCAGCTGTGCCCCGAGAGAGTCTTTTGAAAGAGACTGAGCCATTGGTACATGTGCTTTGCGAAGTATTTCGATGACGTTCAAACTCTTGAGTTTAGCTTCAAATCCAACTTGGATAAAGTAAACCTTTGGCTTCTTCATGATACGTGGAGCCAAGTTCTTGAACCATGGTCGCTCGATGACGCGATCCATACCGATAGAGCCTCCCATAGCAGGGATGTCTTTCTTTGAGCCGAGCATTTTGGCTAAGTAGTCATAGCGACCACCACCAGCGATAGTCATGCTTGTACCATCTTCTTGTGTTTCAATGATTTCAAAAACAGTGTGAGTGTAGTAAGAAAGACCACGAACAAGTGTCTTGTCTATTTGGTAGGCGATACCCATCTCGTCTAAGTATTCGAGTACTTCTTTGAAATGCTTTTTACCACTAGCAGAGAGGAAGCTCATCGGGTCTGGTGCACCGACATTGATTTCTTGAGTCTTTGGATCTTTAGAGTCGAGGATGCGCATCGGGTTGGTCTTGAGACGTTCTTGATCGAGCTCAGGTAAATCCTTGAGGTGTTTTTTGTAGTAGTTTACGAGTTCACGCAAATAAGCAGGACGAGAATCTTTGTCCCCGATAGAGTTGATAGTCACTACCATGTCTTTAGCACCAGCTTCTTCGAGGATTGTATAAATAGTTTTGATAACCAATGCATCTACAACACTTTTTTCATTTCCCAGAGCATCAACATCGAATTGATAGAACTGTCGGTAGCGACCCTTTTGAGGTTTGTCGTGACGGAAGACGGGACCACAGTGATACATGAGGACAGGTTGAGGTTGAGAGTTCATACCGTTTTCGATATAACTACGCATCAATCCAGCGGTGTGTTCTGGTCGCATTGCAAGATGGTCTCCACCTTTGGTCTTGAGCGTGTACATTTCTTTGTCCACGATGTCAGTACCTACACCAACTGCAGAAGTAAATGTTTCTTCGTGTTCGAGGATAGGAGTCTCGATAGGAGTGAAGCCGTAGTAAACAGCGACTTCTTGAGCTTTTTCAAAAAGACCTTGGAACTTGTAGTAATCTTCGCCGATAATATCACGCATACCTTTTGGGCTGCTGATCTCTTGTTGAGTTCTTTTCTTTTCGTTAGTCATTTTGTTCATAAGTAACTTTTCCTGGTAAATAATCCGCTTGTTTTATCGGGAGGAGTCGCAGTAACGCTCGTCCGCGAAGATTTGCTTTTGGTAGTGTACCCCAACTTCGAGAGTCGAAACTTCCGCTTCTGTTGTCGCCCATGACGAAGTATTCGCCATCAGGAACAGTCACCACTAACTGGTTACTACTGATATGAGTGATAAAGGGCTCAGAAAGAACAAAACCTTTTGGATTTGCTTCGTTAGTGATAGTGATCTTTGATCCAGAGATAGATACTGTGTCTCCAGGAAGTCCGATGATGCGCTTGATGAAAAACTTCGTCGGCTCTGGTGGAGCTCGGAAAACAACTACATCACCACGCTCTGGTTCTCGAAGTCTGTAAGTTACTTCATCGATCAAAAGATAGTCGCCAGTAGCAAGAGTTGGGTCCATAGATGCACCGTTTACAACAAACGGTCGGATGATAAATTTCTGAACAAGTAGAGCCAAACCGATAGCGATCGCTATATAAACGACGTTTTCTAGAAAAATTTGAGCATTAGATTTGCGCTTTATTACAGGTTCGATAGCGTTAGATTGTTCCATAAGATTGCCACTAGTATAAGCTATAAAATGGTGCGGGACAAGAAAGCATTTTTGTAGTTTAATTAAGGATATATGACGATAATCATCGGTCTCGGAAACCCTACAAAAAAACATGCCGGAGATCGACACAATGTCGGCTGGCAGACCCTCGATGCTTTTGCTGAGAAAAATAATTTTGAATTTGTTGATAAAAATATCTTTCAAGCACAGGTTGCAGAAAGCAAAGAAATGCTTTTGGTTAAACCGCAGACCTATATGAATGACTCAGGTCTCTCTGCTAAAAAAATATTTAATCAGTACAAAGAACTCCCAGTAGTTGTTTATGACGACATCGATATAAATCTCGGCGAAGTGAAGTGTTCTATGGGGCGTGGAGCAGGAGGGCACAATGGCGTGCAAAGTGTCATCGACCATTTGAGTACCAAAGATTTCTTCCGTATACGCGTCGGCGTGCGTCCAGTGCATGAAGAATTGAAGTCTCATATCTTACCACCAGACGGTTTTCAAAATTTCCTCTTGAAACCTTTTGCGCCATTTGAATCAGAA
>CAYJDV010000019.1:6656-9092 GCA_964369095.1 uncultured Candidatus Saccharibacteria bacterium
TCAGGAAAGAAAAAATTTGAACTCCGTCTTGCTGATTTTGATATACAAGAAGGAGACATATTGCGTCTTGAAGAATATACAGAAGGGGAGGATAGAAAACCTACAGGAAGGTTTATAGAAAAGATTGTCACCTATGTCAGAAAACCAGATCTAAAAGAATGGATTGAAAACCAACCTGAATTGTTGGAAAAATCTTTTTACGTTATTCAGTTTGATTAAGGTAGTTTGACAAAAAGCGCCTCTGATATATAGTTTCAAAAAACTACAATTATGAAAAAAGTAATTTTGTTCCTGGTGTGTGCAATTTTGTTTGTAGCATGTAACGATCTTTCTTATGAAGGTAAAAAAGAAGCAAACGTAATTTTCAACGGAGGAGATACTACAGTTATTCGTTCGATTTATGGTGAATACCGGGAATGTGAGACATATCAGTCATTTTCTGACGGTGCCAGAGCAGGAGACAGTTTGGCGGTTGCTATTGACCCTAAGGGTGAAATTGTCTTTCTACGAAGATTGTACAGCAATTCTTACAATAAACCCTTACCAAAAGTGCTATGCAGGACATTGCAGGGAACTACTCAGGCGATTGATATTACCTGGCGATATGCGCGTGTAATAGAAACAAAATAAACGTAAAAGCCGCTCCTTTATGGGGCGGCTTTTTTAATTTCTTTATTTGTTTTGAGCTTGTCGAAGGGCTATCTTCCTTAATTTATTTGACAAAAAGCGCCTCTGATATATAGTTTCAAAAAAACTACTACGATGAAAAAGATAAGTTATTTATTTTTAGTAATAGCTGTAGTGTCAGCTATGTTTGCGACTCTGACTGCTTATGCAATAACAGGACAGTCGATCTCATATATTTTAAAAATACCAAGTCAGACAAATTATCAATACTACTTTGATAATACATGGTATTTTTTGTTTGTTTCGATATTCCTAACTTTCCTTAGTGTAATGTTTTGTCTTAAATTTGCTCCTCTCAAAAAAGCCCAATAAAAAACCTGCACTTCATTTCTGAAGTGCAGGTTTTTCTTTTATGATTTCTAATACAAAAATAAAAAAACGGGCCATCAAACTGATAGCCCGTCATAACTTTCTCCAAAATTAAAAATCTGGCGAAAGTGTGAACAAGTTTAATCCTTCTTCCTGAAATTTTTTCTCGGCATGACCCAGTATTACCGTATCTGGAATACTTGTTGATGATGCCGGCCAATCCTTAAGGAAAAGAACCATGTCGTCAACCTCAATCCCAATTTCAGCTATGTAAAAGCCCAAAGTGTATTGTTGTGATTTTGAACCAAATTCATAGTAACACTCAGAAGCTTCGCCGATAAGATAAAAAAGTCTTCCTTGCATTCCGATAGCTAATTCAGCAGCTTTTTTTATCATTTCTTTTTTAGCATCAAAATCTTTTGATGCTGGATCTTTGAAATCTAAAAAATTACAAATGATACTTCTGCCGTAATCTTTTTCAAATGCACTGCTGTGGTGATTTTGGCTGTCTGTGCCGTTGTGGAAGATAGCCCTTCTTTCGTTCTGATAATTATCAAGATAAGGATAATTTTGTGCGATCTTAAAATCTGCCAACAACTGCTTCCTTTTTTTGGAACGCTCTTTGAATGATGTATATATGCCCATTGGCCATATTGCTACAAAGGTAATGATTAATGATTCTACTGTTCCTGCAAATTCTTTTGAAGATTTAGTCCATCCATGTAAATGAAAAGCCCAAGCAAGTAAGGGGGCTATAATTATAGCGGTAATTACCCACCAAATTTTTGCCTTGCTCCACCATCCAAGCTTTTGCTCTTTAGCTACCTGCTTAAATGATTTATGATTTGCATTGGGGCCTAAGCGATCTCTCACTTTTAGATCTTCAAGGATTCCTCTTCCAAGAGGCAAGAACGTTACTCCTTCAGGCGTTATGTTCTCGAGTCTCAATGTCTGAAACGGTGAACTTAGAACATTCTCAAGAAAGTGTTTTTGGAAGATATTATATTTATCTTCCTGGCCAGCAAATCGTTTCAAACCTTTTTTGAAGTTCTGAACGAGTTTGGCTACATTAAGAGTTTCTGGTTTGTAGGGATTACCCACATTTCCAACTTGTACTCCAAGTACATTACTAACAGCTTTTTCAGCATTGTTTTCTTTGACTGTGGCTAGGATTCGATTTTGAAACTGTTGCCAAATTTCGAGAATTTTTCTCATTGTTAATGAATTTATAGTTAGCTCCTATATTTTTTAGTCCCGCGCTTGATTTGGACTTTATCGAAACAGTACAACATATATGGGTAAAAGTCAAATAAAAACACCCTCCATTTGGAGGGTGTTTTTATTATAAAGTTTATTCAGCTTTCTTTGTCTCTTCGTCCTTTGGTAGGTCTTCGAGTTTTTGTTCACCGAATACTAGAGTCATACGCTGTTCCTTTGGTT
>CAYJDV010000020.1:0-3124 GCA_964369095.1 uncultured Candidatus Saccharibacteria bacterium
GCCTTATCAAGCTTTTCTTTTTCTTTAACCTCTTTTTTAAATGGTGTGTAGAAATCCTTGAGGGTTTTTACATATTCACGATCGCCGTTTGCGATGTCATCGAGTTGATCTTCCATGTTGGCAGTGAAAGTATCAGAGATATATTGCATGAAGTTTTGTTCCAAGAATGTTGAAACTACTTCACCGGTGTCAGTCGGCTTGAGTGAGCGATTTATCTTTTCGATATATCCACGTATTTCAAGAGTACTTATGATGGCAGCATAAGTGGACGGACGCCCGATGCCTCGAGCCTCAAGTTCTTTGACGAGTCCGGCTTCAGAATAACGGTTTGGTGGCTCTGTTTGTTTTTCTGTGTCAGAGAGTTCGACAAGAGTTAGAGGATCTTTTTCAGAGACGTTTGGTAGCTCTACATCTTCTCCGCGAGCACCAGTATCAACTGTTAGCCATCCAGGGAAAAGTACCTGACTTCCTGTGACAGAGAAGTCGGGGATAGTGTCTCCTTGTACATTGGCAACGATTCTAGTTTTCAAAAGTTTGGCGTCAGTCATTTGTGAAGAAACAGTTCGTTCCCAGATCAGAGCATATAGTCTTTTTTGCTCTTCATTGTTTCCAGCAGAGAGTTTCTCAACATGAGTTGGACGGATAGCTTCGTGAGCTTCTTGGGCATTTTTTGATTTGGTTTTGTATTCTCTAGTTTCTGAATACTCTTTGCCGTATTTTTTTTGTACTAAAGTAGAAATGGATTCTAAAACCTGTTTTGAGATAGTTGTTGAGTCAGTACGCATGTATGAGATGTGTCCGGCTTCGTAGAGTTTCTGTGCGACTTGCATAGTGCGACTAGGAGAAAATCCAAGCCGAGAAGAAGCGGTTTGTTGTAGAGTTGAAGTAGTAAAAGGTGCACGAGGAGAACGCTTTTGTTCTGATTCCTTAACCTCTTTTACATACCAAGGCTTTGATTTACCATCGGCAAGTATTTGGTCTACTTGTTTTTTCTCTCTTGGTTCTTCCGTACAAGCAAAAACTATAGTTTCTTTTTTTGCAGTGTTGCAGGTAGCAGAAAGAGTCCAATATGTTTCTGGGATAAAGGCTTTTATTTCTCGCTCTCGTTCAACGAGGATACGAAGAGCAGGAGACTGTACACGACCAGCAGATAGTCCATAGCGAACTTTTTGCCAGATGATACCAGAGAGGTCGTAACCAACGAGACGATCAAGTACTCGACGAGCTTCTTGAGCTTTACGTAGGTTGGTATCGATCGCTCTTGGGTGAAGCAGAGCTTCGGTGACAGCCTCTTTGGTGATCTCGTTGAAGGTCACACGAGTAATAGGTGCTTTGACTTTTTTGTCAGCTTTCAAAAGTTCTTCGATGTGCCAAGAAATAGCTTCTCCTTCGCGGTCCGGGTCAGTTGCCAACACTATTGTCTTTGCCTTCTGGGCAAGCTCTTGGAGTTCGTGAACGACCTTATCTTTGCCTTTACTAATCTCATAGTGAGGTACAAAGCCAGCTTCGATGTCGATAGCTTTTTTGTTTGATTTAGGAAGGTCACGGACGTGTCCAACAGAGGCACGTACTGTATAAGCACCATCGAGATATTTTTCAATTGTTTTCGCTTTTGATGGCGACTCAACGATAAGTAAATTCATATCTGTGCATGCAGTAGTACCATGTACGGATTTTTTTGGCAAATAAAAAGGCTATCAAGTTAGTAATTGATAGCCTTACTTTTTAAGCTCGACGCAAAGCTTTTTTTGAAATTTGCGTTACTTTTGATAAAACTGCTTTTTGGCGAAATGGAATCTCACCTTCCACATCTAATATATACGAAATTACTTCGATAGGATTTTTGCAAAGATTTGCAAAAATTATGAGTCCTATCAACTGGGCTCTTTGATCCGGCTTAATCTTAATATTATTATCCTGAGCTTTTTGATCAATCAGGAAAATATTTCGATATTTAGCCAGAACTATTGTTTTTTTGATTTGTTGCTGGAGGTCAAAAATCTCCTGTAGCATTTTTCTATTTTCAATTTTCTCCCGAAGCTCACTTTCTTTTGCAAAATGAATTTCTTCTAAGGTCACAATACTAGACGTTTGTTCTAGTAGTTTAATTGTTCCTGAAGATAATCTTCTGATGAAAGTTAGGGGGATGTTTGCATTACAAAATGTTGGAAGCGTTTTCTCTTCGGAAAAACCTTTCCTCTTTTTTCTAATTGGTACAACCATAAAATGTAGATTTTTTTATACTTTACATCCAAAAACTTCTTTACGCAATACGTTCTATCAAGCCATAGCTCTCTTTGATCAAACCTTTTATTTCTAGCGTTGAAAAAACAACATTAGCTTCAGCTGGGTTTAGTTGTAGTTCTTCCATCAAATCATCTTTTGTTTTTGGTTCTGTCAGAGCTTCCAAGACTCTACCTTCTTGCTCATTTATCAAAAGTGAAGACACTGGCACATCACGAGTCTGCAATCCGAGTTCTTGCAATATGTCAGCACTGCTGGTGATAGGTGTCGCCCCGAGGCGAAGTAGCCAGTTGGCACCTTTTGATGATTCACTATATATACTGCCAGGGACAGCACCTACTATCTTGTTGTATTCAGTGCCAAGTCTGGCAGTTATCAGAGCTCCAGATTTTTCTTGTGCTTCAATTATTATAACCATATCAGCAATACCAGCGACTATTCTGTTTCTGTTTGGGAATGTCCAGATTGCACCTCTGGTTTCGGCGGTGTATTCAGAGATCAATGCACCTCCATGATTTAGAATTTCTTTAGCCAAACCTCTATTAATAGCAGGATGGATAAATTTCCAATCTAAACCTGACCCAGGGAAAGCTAGTGTTGTCAGCCCAACATCGAGTGCTGCCTTATGAGCTATCGCATCGATACCCATAGCGAGACCTGAGACAATCACAATGTTATATCCACTTAGTCCCTCAATAAGCTTTCTACAAACATTGATACCATAACTAGTACAAGCACGAGAACCAACAATCGCTACAATCTTTTTGTGTTTTATGTTTTCCAAAGTGCCACGCATGTATAACTGCTTGGGCTTTTGTGGAATTTCGGCGAGGGAAGGAAAAGAAAGTAGTGGATCTATTTCTTGGATTTGAAAATCCTC
>CAYJDV010000020.1:3224-5646 GCA_964369095.1 uncultured Candidatus Saccharibacteria bacterium
CGGCGAGGGAAGGAAAAGAAAGTAGTGGATCTATTTCTTGGATTTGAAAATCCTCTTCTTTTTCCATATGTTGAATAATTGTACCACTTTAGGTACTATGAGAGGTATGTTAGATATTAAATTCATCCGAGAAAACCCAGATCTTATAAAGGAAGCTGCTAGAAAAAAGCATTTATCTTTTGATGTGGATACCCTTATCGCCCTTGAGGAAAAGCGCAAAGAAGCTTTGACTGCTTTTGAAACAGTACGAGCTAAGCAAAATGAACTCTCTGATGCTGTAGCGAAAGCGAGCCCAGAAGAGCGTGGGGCGCTCATAGAAGCTTTGAAACCTATCAAAGAAGAAGTCCAAGCTAAGGAAGAGGCTGTCCGCACTATCATGAAAGATTGGCAGGCCAAGATGTTGGAAGTGCCAAACATACCTGATGTCTCAGTTCCAGAAGGTGCAAGTGATGAAGAAAATTTTGAACACAAAGTTGTGGGAACTAAACCAGAATTTTCTTTCACCCCAAAAGATCATATCGAGCTGATGGAAACTTTGAACATGGTTGATTTTGATCGCGGTTCAAAAGTCGCAGGATTCCGTGGATATTTTTTGAAAAATGATGCCGTACTATTGCAGTTTGCGCTTTGGCAATATTTTATGAATGCTTTGGTTAAAAAAGGTTATGAAATGATGCATGTACCATCTTTGGTAAATAGACAGACTCTTTTTGGAACAGGTTACTTGCCACAAGGGGAAGAAGATTTGTATAAGACACAAGATGATAGTTACCTTGCTGGTACTGGAGAAGTCGCGATGATGTCATATCATAGTGATGAAGTTCTACCGCTCGAATCATTACCAAAGAAGTATGTAGCCTTTTCTCCATGTTTCCGACGTGAAGCAGGAAGCCATGGAAAGGATGTTAAGGGGCTCATCCGTGTTCATGAGTTTTTCAAACTTGAACAAGTTGTTTTGTGCGAAGCCAACCATGAGACTTCTGTTGCCTTTCATGAGGAATTAACAAAAAACGTAGAAGATCTTCTTGTTGGTCTTGGGCTTCACTATCATGTCGTCATCAACTGCGGAGGAGATCTAGGTCTGGGGCAAGTGAAGAAATACGATATCGAAGTCTGGGTACCTTCACAGGAAAAGTTCCGAGAAACTCACTCTTCTTCATACTTCCATGATTTCCAGACAAGACGACTCAACATCAAATACAAAGATGCTGATGGCTCACTCAAATACGCACACTCACTAAACAATACACTTGTAGCAACCCCTCGAATACTGGCTTCAATCATTGAAAATTATCAACAAGCGGATGGTACGATACTTGTACCTGAAGCACTTCGCCCATATATCGGCAAAGATGTACTCGGGAAATAGTATTTTCTATGTACGAGAAAACATACAAAGCAAAAGTCTTAAATCAAAGCGATAGTGTTGTTAAGAAAAACAAAAAACTTTTTTCTTGGAAGAAGGTTATTTTTGTTGTTATTTTTCTTGGCGTACTTTTTGGTTTTGGATTTTTACTTCGCTATCACAAAATGCAAGTTGATACCTTCAATGTCATTGGTACGAGTGTGATAGGGGAACAAGACGTGGAAGACAGTGTCCGTGAGCAACTCGTTGGCTCTTGGCTTTGGATATTTCCTCGTACTAGTGTTCTGCTGGTTAATGACAAGCTAATCGAACGTAAGCTCAAAGAACAATTTTCTCGTATTGAAACTATCTCTGTTAAGAGAACAAATTTACATAGTATAGAAATAACTATTAAAGAATTTGATGCTGTTTATCTATGGTGCACCACAGATGAAGATTGCTATTTTATGGACAATCAAGGTGTCGTCTATAGTGGAGCTCCTACTTTTTCAGGTACAGCGTATCCAAAAGTTTTTACAGGTTCACCTATTGAAGAGCTTCCTTTTCAAGGTATATCTGAAGCTGATCTAGTAAGAGTGGCGGATCTTCAAAAAAAACTTTCAGAAATAAACATTGTCCCAGTTGCCTTTAGAAACATCTCAGCTCGAGAACTTCAGATAGATTTTCTTCACAATAAAAATATAGCAAAGTTGCAAATAGATAGAACAACATCCACAGATACTTCGCTTGAATATCTTTTTTCTGGTATACGTACAGAGCCGCTGGCTTCACTTTTTAGAAATGAGTCAAAAGTACTTTTGTATATAGATGTTCGTTTCCCAAATAAGGTAGTGTATAAATTTCAAGAATAACCCCGTTAGAGAAATTATTTTTATATAATTAGCTAAATATGAACAGATATGCAAAATAAAGAAAATAGTAATGAAAATCTACACGTCTCTAATGGGGTGAATTTTTGGCAACAAATCCGACAACAAAAAAAGCCCTTCTTTGCTTTGGCCCCTATGGCTGATGTGACCGACCCTGCGTTTAGAGTGCTTATTGCTAGATATGGCA
>CAYJDV010000020.1:5746-9012 GCA_964369095.1 uncultured Candidatus Saccharibacteria bacterium
CCTATGGCTGATGTGACCGACCCTGCGTTTAGAGTGCTTATTGCTAGATATGGCAAACCTGATGTTATGTGGACTGAGTTTGTCTCAGCCAACGGTTTGAATAGTCCAGGCAGGGCAGTTTTGCAAAGAGATTTAGATTTTAGTGAAGCGGAGCGTCCGATAGTGGCGCAGCTTTTTTCAAGTGACGAAACCAATATGGAAGCTTCAGCCAAACTCTGTGCTGAGCTTGGTTTTGATGGTGTTGATATCAATATGGGTTGCCCAGATAAAACCATCGAGAAGCAAGGAGCAGGGTCGGCCATGATCAAGACGCCAGAAGTAGCTCAGGCAATTATTTCTGCCGTTAAAAGAGGTATAGCTTCTGCAGAAAGACCCGCCAGTGGGCGGGCAAGTATTCCGGTGTCTGTGAAGACTCGTGTCGGGTATTATACGCCTGCAATACAAGAATGGATTGGTTTTATTTTGAAACAAGATATTGCTGCACTGACAGTGCACGCTAGAACTAGAAAAGATTTATCGAAAGTTCCTGCGAAATGGGAATACCTAAAAGAAGTTGTGACTCTTCGCGATAAGATTGCACCTGAGACAGTGATCATTGGAAACGGTGACGTCATTTCTATAGAAGATGGCAAACAAAAAGCAAAAGAAAGTGGGGCTGATGGCGTGATGGTAGGGCGGGCACTTTTTGGTAACCCTTGGTTCTTCGACGAGTCAAGAGAAATAGTTGCAACTCTCCCAAGGCGTGCTCCATGGATACTCCGTAAATTGCCTTTTATTAAAAAGTTTTTTGATACCAAAAGAAAGGCAGCTGTTTCAAAAATAAAACCAATCACCATAGAAGAAAGACTTAAAGTGATGGTTGAGCATGCACAACTTTTTGAAACCATGCTTGGAGATATCAAGAACTTTGCCATTATCAAGAAACACATGAAAGCCTATGTGACTGGTTTCTCTGGTGCCAAAGAGCTCAGAGTTCGTCTTATGGAAGAATCAAACAATGCAAAAGATGTGGAGAGAATAGTTCAAGAATTTTTGAAGGATTGACAAAAGAGATAAACCTGATATTATTTTTAATAAACTTTTGTTAACTCTAAATCAATTTAATATGGAAGCTTTGACAATACTCGGTGGATACTTGAATCTCACTAATGAGCAAAAATCTTATATTAAGAAATTTAAAAATGAAAAAATAAATCCTATTTTGAAACCAAGACAGATTGTAGGTTTGATAAGTATGATCTTGTTTGTACTGAGTGGTTTATGTATTGTTTTTGTGTCATCATTTCTACCAGAATCAAAAATGTACTTCATTGTAATTCTTTTGGTCACTGCGATATTAATGTTAATTTTTCATTCGCCAATCCCAACCAAGTGGCAAGAAGTTAAAATTTTAGCAAAGATAGAGAGTGATAAAGCGATTCAGGAAATTATTCGAGCAAGCGCACAAAAACAGAGAGCTGTAATAGATAAACAACTAAGCATACTTTCAGAAGAGGACTACAGGAAGGATATAACACATAAAATTATAAATAGTATTGTTTATTCTTGATATCAATTTTCTAAGATATAACTGACGTATTAAAGAGGTCCAAAGACCTCTTTTTTGTTTTCTGGTACAATAGTCTTATGCACAGCCAAGTACTCTATCGCAAATACCGACCCCAAGACTGGGATCAGGTAGTAGGCCAGGAACACGTAGTCTCTGTACTGACACAATCTATCGCCAACAACTCTTTTGCTCACGCCTACCTATTTATGGGTAGTCGTGGTACTGGTAAGACTTCTGTTGCTCGTATCTTTGCCAAATCTCTCGGAACAACACCGGAAGATATCATAGAGATAGATGCCGCCTCAAACCGTGGAATAGATGATATCCGAGCACTTCGACAAGCTGTTGGATCATTTCCTTTCTCTTCACCGTTTAAGGTGTACATCATCGATGAAGTACACATGTTGACCAAAGAGTCTTTTAACGCACTTCTAAAGACCCTAGAAGAGCCACCAGCGCACGTTATCTTCATCTTAGCTACTACTGAGCTCGACAAGGTTCCTGAGACAATACTTTCTCGTTGCCAAGTTTTTTCTTTCCGGAAGCCGACAGAAAAAATACTGACAACAATGGTAGAAAATATTGCTAAGCAAGAAAAAGTTGCTATTGATGCTGAGGCTGCATCACTCATTGGCTTTCTTGGTGATGGTGCATTTCGTAATACCCAAGGATTGTTGCAAAAAGCCATCTCAGCTTCGCCAGATAGAAAAATCACTCGTGAACTCGTTGAACATATAACAGGTGCTCCGTCTTTAAAGATTATTTATGAACTTTATGATGCTTTGATTGCAAAAGATATTTCAAAGGCTTACGAAGTACTTACTAAAAGTAGTGAACATCATACTGACATGATGTTATTAGCTCAGCTTCTACTCGATACTATGCGTATGAGTCTGATGTATCGTTATGCTCCTGCAATGCGCGAAGATATCGAAGCACAGCACAACGAACAATATATAGAGATCATCAAAAAGGGAGCAGTAGAAGGAGCGGAAGTAATATCTTCTGGAAGTATCGTTTCTATGATTACTGCAGTAGAACGCATCGCATATGCTGCCATCCCAGTGCTCCCACTAGAGCTCGCATTTCTTGAGATGACGGGAGCGGAAAAATAAAAACCCTCAAGGTGAGGGTCTTAGGTTAAAATTTTTTATCAGAGGCAAGATATAGAAATGCCAGATAGTTGAGCCACCAAATACTGAGGAGTATCGAGTAGCTCGCTGAATAATTAGCGATAATTATAAACACAATGATTGTGGCGACGATATTTTTCAGCGTATTTATTCTCGCTTCTTCAAGGTTTAGACCAATTTTCTTGGTAGTAATAAGGTTCTCTGTAGTCAGTACATACAGAAGTGAGCCTAAAGAAAATACTGAAATAATTGCCACTATAATACCGAATGAGAAAAATAACTTTTCAGAAATTATTGCTCCTATTGCCGTCAGTACTGCATAGGGTACGTACATGGAGTAAGGGAAGCGGTTTTTTAAGTGCTTGGATTGCTTGAGTAAGAACGAGTCAATCGAGTTGATGTATATATTCATGTGAATGATTTTTCTGAACAATACCGTGCAACAGGAAAAATGTCAAAACGATCTTTCTTGGAAATAACACTCTTTTATGGTATAAAAATGAAGCAAATATTGGGATATCGTCTAATGGTAGGACAGAGGCCTTTGAAGCCTTTAATCGAGGTTCGAATCCTTGTATCCCAGC
>CAYJDV010000021.1:0-8745 GCA_964369095.1 uncultured Candidatus Saccharibacteria bacterium
AAGAAGGTTCAAAATTACACACGGCAGTTTTTATAAATAGCCAAGGCAATCCAACATATGAAGCCAAGGATATCGGATTGCTTCACTTGAAGTTCAATCGTTACCAACCAGATCTCTCTGTTACTATTACAGACAATCAGCAGACTTCTCACTTCCAAGTAGTGGTTGATGCCGCAGGAAAAATAAATTCACAGTGGCAAGACTCTAGTGTTCATCGGAGTCATGGAAGGATGAGTTTCAAAGGGCAGAAAATGTCTTCTCGTTTAGGAGGAGTGCCTTTGGTAGAAGAAGTGCTCGGTGCTGTGGTAGAAGAGATCAAAGAAAAGAATCCTGATATTAATGAAGAGTCTGCTCGGATGATTGGTATTTCTGCGATCAAGTTTGCAATCCTGCGAACACAGGCTGGTAAGGATATAAACTTTGATCCTGATACATCTCTATCTTTCGAAGGAGATAGTGGTCCATATCTTCAATACACAGCAGTGCGAGCTGGTTCTCTTTTAGAAAAAGGACTTGGAATAGTTCCAAGTATTGAAAATCCAGTTGCGGGTACTGAAACACTAGAGAGGCTAATCGCCCGATTTCTTGAGGTTATTTCTCGCGCGCAGAGTGAATGGGCGCCTCACTATATCGTGACTTATCTCTCAGAATTGGCTCAAGAATTCAACTCTTGGTACGGACAGGGGAAGATCATCGACGAAGACACACTAGCCACCTCCTACCGCCTCTCTGTCGTCTCTGCGACCCGTCAGACACTCATAAACGGACTTTGGGTCCTTGGGATTGAGGTACCGGAGAAGATGTAGTTGACTTATTCTTTTTTTCTTGTACTATCAAGAAAAAAAGAATATGAATTTACAAACTATTGCTGAACAACATGGATTAGTTCAGGGTCAGAAAATTAGTCTGACACACACATCAGGCCCACACAATGGCGAATCATTTTGTGGTGAACTGGCTTGCGACATTGAGATCGGTAAGCCGATTTTTATCGAAGGGCATGAAGATGTCACTTCTGACATAGTAGAGATTACTCATGAAATTGAACATGACTACAGTCTTGTTGCCCAGAATGGCAACACCTACATTTTAACCAAAAAAGTTTCCATGGAAGTTATCAGAGAAAGATCAACAACTTTTTTTTAGTAGATTTTTCAAAGCCGCAAATGCAAATTTGCGGCTTTTTTTATTTGGATTGACACTTTGTTTATAAAACAGTAAGGTTACCAAAAACATACTTATGGTACCTTTAAACGAACATCAAGCCACGTTACTCAAAAACGCCTTTTTTGAGTGTCACCCATTATCGGGTTATCCTTGTGACGATGCGCTGACCACTAACTTTAATACTTATCTTGAACTTTGTTTTTCAACAAACGAAATAACAGGAATAAGTTTTTATCAGGTTGGTAGTGACTTCTTTGCAATACCGAAGGGGATTGATTTGATAAGAGAGAAGTTCATCTGGGAACAAATTCTACTTCATCATTTTGTGAACCCTCATAGTTTAGTAAAACCCGATAGGGTTATTAAGTTTGGCATTAAGGAGTATTGGACGTTGGAAGATTTTGAAGCGCTGGAGAATCTAAAAAGTTTTAGTGACCCTATTTTGGTTATGAAGAGTCTATTTAGTATAGCTTTACGTATTCTTAATCGGTCACCACAAGCACTAGCAACGGTTTGCGGGCCAATGTCTTCAGGTACAAGATCGGTTGAAGAAAATATAAAGATATTCAATCGAACGCTGTTTAGGTTGGGACAACGAATTCCGGTCTTTAACGTTATGCCCTTTGAACCAATTTTTCATATGGTTCATATGCTTGTTGAAGATGACAAGAGCCTCTGTCCAAACGGTAGTTCATCAAAATTTTTCATTGATCATTTTTACAGTAAGGTGTATGCCATAAAAAAGAAATGGTCACCACACTTTATTGGTGGGTGGGAAAACTCGATCGGGGCCACGATGGAGCATGATATATTCAGAAATTTAAAGTGCAAACCATTTTATCTTCAGGACAACTATCATGTAAAACTTATTTGATTTAAAGCCGCAAATTCTTAAAATTTGCGGCTTTTTTGTTTTGCGGGTACTATGAGACGCATATGATACATGAAAATGAAGAGCGATCACTTATTATTATTAAGCCGGATGCTATACAGCGTTCTCTTGTAGGGGAGATAGTTACTCGATTTGAAAGAAAAGGTCTTAAGATCATTGGGATGAAAATGATGCACTTAAAAGATGCTTTAGTAGAAGAGCATTATGCCCACGTAGCTGACAAGCCATTTTTTCCAAGAATCAAGAAGTTTATGACTTCTTCTCCCGTTATTGTTATGGCAGTGGCAGGACTTAAGGCCGTAGATAGTATTCGTCTTATTGTTGGAGTAACAAAGAGTTATGAAGCTGATGCTGGGACTATCCGAGGAGACTTTGCACTTTCTATGCAATCAAACGTGGTGCATGCATCTGATTCAAAAGAAAACGGCGCAATAGAAATCAAGCGTTTTTTTGATGATAGTGAGATTATTGATTACGATAAGGTTGACACACAATTCATTTTCTCTGATGATTTGATGATATAAAACGTTCGACAGTATTTTTTCTCTCTGTCTATATTGTTTTAAAAAACATCTTAGTTCATAATCGAAGTACGGCTATTTAAAATTAGTACCTAGAACAATTTTTGTAGGGGATTTCCCGTGGCATTGTGAGCCGTCAGAATTTTATTTATATTCTTTTGGCGTCTCTAGTGCCCAGTTATCCCACTTGGCTTTCAAGCTAAGGTACTAATTTCCAAATAGCCGTAAGCAAAAATCCGCCTCGTGCGGATTTTTGCTTTGGGTGCGATAATAGTGCATGAACAAAAAACTCCTTCTCTATGCCTGTATCCTGATATTTTTTATCTGGGCAGTAAATACGCTCGCTAACCTCTTCTATTGGTATAGCGCTATGTGGTGGTTTGATATTCCGATGCATATTTTAGGAGGTATTTTCCTAGGTTTTTCTGCTGGAGCTTTATTTTTCAAAGCGCTTAGACCTCTGTCTTTTAAAGAAAGGATGGTGACGATACTTTTGTTTGTTTTAATACTTGGTTTTGGTTGGGAAGTTTTTGAATATGTTGTTCAGAGTGTTATCAAGGGAACACAACTCGCAAATTTTTCTGATTCAATAAAAGATATGTTTATGGATCTTTTAGGTGGAGTTATCGCATCATACTTTGTGCTTCGACGTTTAAAACGGTACAATAAGGCACATGTTCAACAAGAAAACTAGTACAGAAGAAAATAAAATATTAAAAATTACATTTGCCGGAGGAACAGGCAATGTCACGGGGGCAAACTTTCTTGTTGAAGGAGGTGGAGTAAAGTTTTTGATTGATTGCGGGCTTGAGCAAGGGACAAAGACAGCGGATGATCACAACTGGTCAGACTTTTCTTATGATACTTCCAATATCGATATGCTTTTTATCAGTCATGCACACATAGACCATATTGGACGTATTCCAAAACTTATTTATGACGGTTTCAAAGGAACTATCTACTCGACTATCCCAACAAAAGAAATCACTGAACTAATGCTCGATGACACTGCTCATATATTATCGAAAGGCGATAATGAAATGCTCAAGCAGATTTACACTGAAGCCAATATCAAAAAAGCATTGTCTATGTGGACAGTGGTTGATTATCATCAAGACATTTCTATCGGTTCTATGGTCTTTCGTTATCGCGACGCAGGGCACGTGCTCGGCTCTGGTATGCTTGAGTTGATATATAACAACAAGAAAATAGTCTTTACTGGGGATTTGGGTAACTCACCATCACCACTACTGCGTGATACTGAAATGCTAAAGGGTGTGGATTACATGCTTATGGAGAGCGTGTACGGAGACCGCAATCACGTAGCTCGTGACAAGCGTCGAGCTCGTCTTGAAGAAATCATTGAAGACAACTATCAAAGAAAAGGGGTGCTCATTGTCCCAACATTTTCTTTGGAGCGTTCACAAGAACTACTTTTTGAAATCAATGAACTCGTTGAAAATAAAAGAATACCAGTGATGCCTATATTTTTTGATTCGCCACTTGGTATTCGTCTAACAAAGATATACCGACAGTACGGACAGTACTTCAATGACTTCGCTCGCAAGCAACTTACCGAAGGGGACGACATTTTCAATTTCCCAGGGCTTCACTCTACGCTTTTGACTGAAGAATCAAGAGAGATAACCAAAGAACCAAATCCAAAGATTATCATTGCTGGTAGTGGTATGAGTAACGGTGGAAGAGTACTGCATCATGAATCTCATTTTCTACCTGATGCCAACAACACATTACTACTCACCGGTTATCAAGCTTGGGGAACACTCGGTAGACTTATTCAAGATGGTGCCAAGAGCGTACGTATCAATGGACAAGAAATTGCAGTCAAAGCCCATGTCGAATTTATCGATGGATATTCTGGGCACAAAGATTCAGACCATCTTGTGGACTTTGTAGAATCAACAGCGGAGTCACTCAAAGCGGTATACGTAGCTATGGGCGAGCCGAAGAGTTCTTTATTCCTAACACAGAGACTTCGTGACTATCTTGGAGTCAACGCGTATGCACCGGAGCAAGGGGATGTAGTAGAATTAGATTGTAACTAAATAAATATGTCAGAACAAAACGAAACAAATAAATATATCTGCTACAACGGTCCGATGGGCAACACTGATCAGCACGGTCATACAAAAATGAAACTCGGCGTCTCAGGTGCTGCTGAGACAGGAAAATGCGGTCTCGATGCATTGGATAAAGCAAAAGAACTTGGGAGAGAGATAGTTCGACAGGGAGGTATCATAGTTACTGGTGCTACTACTGGTTTCCCTCTTTGGTCTGCAATGGGTGCAAAAGAAATGGGTGGTATCTCCATCGGTCTTTCTCCTGCTGTTAATGCCAAGGATCATGTCGAAGGATATCGACTACCACTAGACTATATGGATATGATTATTTATACAGGTTTTGGTTTTCCTGGAAGAGA
The DNA here is from genome assembly GCA_964369095.1 of uncultured Candidatus Saccharibacteria bacterium. GTDB lineage: Bacteria > Patescibacteriota > Minisyncoccia > Phycocordibacterales > UBA9973 > UBA4124. The sequence goes on from CAYJDV010000021.1 coordinate 5,021, forward strand.
CTTACTCTTTACTCGAAGTTGCGATGCTTTGTTTGTTGGATGTGGACGTATTGGTACAATTCACGAATTCACTATCGCTTTTGAAGAAGGGCGCCCAATTGGAGTGCTTGAAGGTGATTGGACTATGGATGAACAAATAAGAGATATGCTAGACAAGAGTGGTCGCTCAGCAGAAAAAGTTATTTTTGATTCGGATCCAAAGTCTCTAGTTTCAAAGGTTGTAGCTATGGTTGAGAAGGATAATGCTGGTTTGAATAAGCTCTAGTGCTGTGATAGTATAGAAATGCGATGAAGGAGCTATCACTCCTGAGCCTTGGGAAGAAGTTCGAAAGAATGTAGAACCCAACGGGTAAGCCCGAAAGAGCTGTAACGAGTAAAAACTAAGGTGGTACCGCGGTTCGGCAAGCTCACCATAAACTGAGCAATAAAAAAGACCCGCCCTTGGAAATAATCTTTTGATTATTTCTGTGGGCGGGTTTTTTAAATTCTGTCTGCTTTCCAGATGAACATTTCAATTAATTCTATCCACCAAAATGCAAAAAGAATTAATTTAACATAAAAAGGAATTTCACTCTTATCATCTTTGTACTGTTTCCTTATCATCTCCTTTAGGTAGTTAATTCCAAATCCTGTGTAGCAAATTGCAATTAAAACAATTAGAAGTACTTGAGTTTTGTCCATAAATTAAAATTTTTATTACTATATATTAAATATTTCATATGTCAAATCCAGAAATACAAAACAAAAGTGAGCGAGCTCTTAATGAAGAAGCGACTTTGGCATTTTGGAAGGAGCAGGATATTTTTGAAAAAACTCTGTCTAAAGAATCAGTAAAAGGTGACTATATTTTTTATGAAGGACCGCCAACCGCAAACGCCAAGCCTGCTCTTCACCACCTTGAAGCTCGTGCTTTCAAGGATGTTATTCCGCGATATAAAACTATGCAGGGCTACCGAGTACCGAGACGTGCCGGTTGGGATACACACGGACTTCCAGTGGAACTTCAAATAGAAAAGAAGCTTGGCTTCACTTCAAAAAAAGATATTGAAGAGTATGGTGTCGCCAAGTTCAACAAAGAGTGTAAGGACAGTGTATTTACGTACATTAAAGATTGGGAAGATTTCACAGACCGTATGGGTTACTGGGTGGATAAGAAAAGCGCTTACTACACTTTTAATAATAGTTATATCGAATCACTTTGGAATATTGTTGGCAAGATAAATGACCGTGATCTTTTGTACAAAGATTATCGTATCGTGCCTTGGTGTTCTCGTTGTGGAACAACACTAGCCTCACACGAACTCGCACAAGGATATATGGATGTAAAAGATCTTTCTGTAACTGCAAAGTTTAAACTGGTAGGACAGGACAATACTTACATACTTGCGTGGACTACTACTCCTTGGACTTTGCCTGGAAACGTAGCACTTGCTGTAGGGAAAGATATTGAATATGTAAAGTATGAAATTAAAAGTGGAGATTTTGCCGGGCAAACATTTATTTATGCAAAAGAAAGACATTCAGATATCGCCCCTTTATTGATGCCAAAAGCTGAAGTTGCCGGAGAGATTGAAACAGGATTTATATCAAGCATAAAAGGTTCTGATTTGTTAGATTTAGAATACGAGCCTCTATATCCGTATTTGAAAGATTTAGTTGAAGCTAAGGATGTAGATACTTCAAAAGCTTTCAAGGTTTATCCGGCAGACTTTGTCACAACTACTGACGGTACTGGCGTAGTACATACTGCAGTCATGTATGGAGCAGACGACTTTGAACTTGGAACCAAGCTCGGACTTCCAAAGATGCATACAGTAGACGAGACAGGACATTTCTTAAAAGACATGGATTTTCTTTCTGGAAGATTTGTAAAAGATGAAGAAGTGGCGATAGATATCATCAAGGATTTGGCACATCGCGGACTACTTTTCAAAAAAGAAAAATATGAACACTCATATCCGCATTGTTGGAGATGTAAGACTCCGCTTATTTATTATGCTCGGGATTCTTGGTATGTCCGCATGAGTGAGCTTCGTCAGGATCTGCTTGATGCAAATGAGACTATAAACTGGGAACCAAACCATATAAAAGAAGGACGTTTCGGTGAATGGCTTCGCGAAGTCAAAGACTGGGCATTTTCTCGTGAGCGATATTGGGGGACACCACTACCTGTTTGGTTTACTGACTCCGGTGATAAGGTAGTTGTCGATAGTATTGAAAAATTAAAGTCACTTTCAAAATCTGCAGGCAATACTTATTTTGTAATGCGTCATGGTCAGACCGATCATAATGTTCGACAGGAGTGGAATGCTGATAGAAAAGTTCCAGACCCTCTGACAGAGCTCGGAGTATCTCAGGTAATAGAGAAGGCAAAATCTTTCGATGAAGACCTTGATGTCATTATCGTTTCTCCATTTTCTAGAACCAAAGAAACAGCAAGAATTTTCTTAGAAACTAAGGGATTAAAAACTGAAGTTATAGAAGATGAAAGAATACGTGAGTGGGAGGTTGGTCAGGAGTTTAACAACCGATCGTTCAAAGATTATTTTGAAGTTCGAAATGCAAGCGATGACAGATATAACTTTAAAGCCAGTGATGGTGAGAGTTATATAGATATCATAAGACGAGCTGGGGAATTCCTTTATGATTTAGAAACTAAATACCAGGGAAAAAAGATTCTAATCATAACTCATGGTGCTGTTGCTCGTTCACTTGAGCTTCATGCTCGAGGTATTTCTTTTCCTTCTCTCTATCAAGAAACAAGGATCTATAACGATTTTGGAAATGCTGATTTAAGGAAGATAGACTTTGCTCCTTTGCCTCATAATGAAAATTTTGAGTTAGACCTACACAAGCCTTACATAGATGAAGTGGTATTAGAAAAAGATGGTCAAAAGCTAACTCGTGTTAAAGAGGTAGTAGATGTTTGGTTTGATAGTGGTTCAATGCCATTTGCACAGACACATTATCCATTTAGTGGAGAGTTCACATATCCAGCAGATTTTATCTCTGAAGCTATCGACCAGACTCGTGGTTGGTTTTATACCATGCTCGCAGTCGGAGTGTTGATGGAAAAAGGAACACCTTATAAAAACGTAATTTGTCTCGGGCACCTACTCGATAAAGATGGTAAGAAGATGTCTAAGTCTATAGGCAACATTGTCGAGCCTTATGAACAGATGAATAAGTTTGGAGTAGATGCGGTGCGTTTCTGGATGTATAGCGTCAACCAACCAGGGGAGAGTAAGAACTATGATGAGAAAAGTGTTGCTGAAATAAACAACAAAGTCTTCAACTTGTTTGGAAACGTCCTTTCTTTTTACGAATTATATAGAGATGTTTCGTTGGAAGGAAAGGTTGTTTCTTCAGAACACGTACTTGATCAATGGATTATGGCGAGACTAAATCAATTAGTTGGAGACATGACTACCTCTTTAGATAGTTATGATTTGTTCAAGCCGACTCGCGCGATCAGAGACTTCATCGATGACCTTTCGACTTGGTACTTGCGACGTTCGCGTGACCGTATAAAAGACGAAGCGAGCCAACCCGCCTCCGCTAGCTACGGCGAGGCAAGGCAAACCCTATACACAGTTCTCAAAACTACAGCCCAGCTGGTGGCACCGTTTGCTCCGTTCTTTGCCGAATATGTTTGGCAGAAACTGAAAAATGAAAATGATGAAGAAAGTGTACATCTTTCTGTTTGGCCAACACCAGAAACTATT
>CAYJDV010000022.1:0-8095 GCA_964369095.1 uncultured Candidatus Saccharibacteria bacterium
ATAACAGCAACATCCATATCAGAGAAAAGTGGGCCATCACATGAAGCGCAGTAAGTAAGACCTTTGTGTTCGAGCTTGTCAGCACCGACAGCTTCTAGGCGACGTCGACTTGAACCAGCTGTCACAAGGAGAGCTTTGGTTGTGAAAGAGTCACCAGATTCGAGGGTTACCTTAAATCCTGTTTCTTGCTTTTCTACAGCAGAAACCTTGCTGTTCTCCCGAATCTCCACATAGTCGCCCTTGTACTCTTCTACGTGCATTTTGAGGCTCTTGGCGAGGTCTGCACCGCTGATGTGAGGTGTACCGATCCAGTTTTGGATGTCATCTGAAACAACACTTTGACCACCAAACTCTGTTGTTATCAAAAGGGTTTTTATTTGTTTGCGGGCAGCATAAACAGCAGCAGAGCATCCCGCTGGTCCACCACCGATAATGATAAGTTCGTAATTCATAGACAAAATTATAGCATAAAGAAAAATCCTCCCGATGAGGAGGATTTTTCTTTATATTTTTATTTCTTAGGTCTTCGCAAGAAAGCAGGGATAGCGCCCCAATCTTCTTCACCAGAATCAGTTTCTACTTCAGCATCTTCGGTTCGGATTTCAGGCTTTTGAACCATAGGAGCTACTGTTTCTCTTTTTTCTTCAGAAGGAGAATCGTTTTTACTTGTGAAGAGTTGTTGTACTGCTTGAGCTCCAAAAAGATTTGTTTTCTTATTTGTTTCAGCAGGGAAGCCAGTAGCGATAACTGTGATCTTCATTTCACCTTTTTTCATACGATCATCAAAGATAGTACCGATGATAACCCGAGCATCTTTGTCGATACTTTCAGTGATCACTTTCGCTGCTTCTTGGAATTCAGCCATGGTTAGGTCGTCATTTGTAGAGATGGCGAAGAGTACACCTTTGGCACCATTGATAGAGATATCAAGAAGAGGAGAGTTGATAGCTTGGATAGCAGCCTTTTCAGCGCGGTCGTCTCCTGAGGCGAAACCAACACCCATAAGAGCTGTTCCAGCATCAGTAAGAACGCTTTTCATGTCAGCAAAGTCAACGTTGATGATACCTGGAGAGGAAATGAGCTCAGATATACCTTCAACTGCTTGTCTTAGGACTTCATCGCACTTGGCAAATGCGTCTTTGAAAGTAGTGTCCTTTCCGGCGATAGCCAAAAGACGGTCGTTTGGAATGATGATGATGGCATCAACTTCTTGTTCAAGTTCTTCGATGCCTTTGTCTGCAATTCGCATACGCTGGTTACCTTCAAAGAAGAATGGCTTAGTCACAACCGCAACAGTGAGGATGCCTTGTTCTTTGGCAGCACGAGCTACCACTGGAGCAGCACCTGTACCTGTTCCACCTCCCATACCACAGGCGATGAAAACCATGTCAGCACCTTTGACAGCGTCTTGTACTTCAGCTTTTGTTTCTTCAGCAGCACGCATTCCAATCTCTGGATTCATACCAGCACCAAGACCTTTGGTAAGATTTTTACCAAGATGGATTTTTTTGTCAGCAGAAGACTTGTGCAAATCTTGCACATCAGTATTCATAACTATGAAATCAACGCTTCGAACTTTTGCATTGATCATGTGATTCACAGCATTACAACCAGAGCCACCAACACCAATCACTTTGATTCGTGCAGCAGTTTCAATTTCAGGGTTTATTTTAGCCATATAATTTCCTCTCTTTTCCACTTATTACTATACCCGATATACTACCAGACCTCAGGAAAAGGGCAACGTAGATTGACAGCTTATTTGAGCGTGTTGTACTAAGGTATCAGCTGTTTAAAAAAGTTCTTGATGACTGCCATGAAGCCGTCGGTATCAGAGCCACTACTTCGAGAGCCTCCTTTTGAGTTTGATTCGACGCCAGTGTTCGCTACGGCATAAGCGACAAGTAGTCTTTGATCTTTGACCGGACCTTTCGCACCTGGCATTTCAAGATAACCAATGCGTACCGGCACTTTGAGCATAGTCTTAGCCACACTTTCCATCATATTCATCTGAGAACTTCCACCAATAATGATTGCTCCGGCTGGAAGTAGTCCTGAACGACCCATTTTTTTCAAATACTTATCTACAAGTTCAAAAATATCAGAGAGTCTTGCTTCAATGATCTCTTCAAGTTTCTTTTTTGGTACATTTTGAAAACTAACAACGCCAAGTTTGATACTTTCTGCTTCTTCTGGGGTGATACGGAGTCCAAGTGCCAAGTCTTTAGTAATGTTCAATGATCCTATATCAAAGACGTGTACTGATATAAGGGTGTTGTTTTCAAAAACAGAAACGGAAACAGTTTCAGCGCCGATGTCTATAAGAGTACAACCAAAGTTTCTCTGTAGGTCCGTCAAAAGAAGTCCTTGGGTCGCAATAGGTGTAGCAGTAAATCCAAGTACTTTGATACCCGCGTCTCCAATGACACCCAAAAGATCATCTAAGTGTTGAGCGAAGCAAGTAATAAAAAGAGTTCGGACCTCTAATTTGAGACCTGAGATACCTTCCGGCCTTACTGGGTACTCTTTGCCATCTATTTTGAAAGAGACAGGAAAGGCATGGAGCATAGATCTGTTTTTCAAATCAAGACCTGATTCACTATCACTGATAGCTTTTTCAATATCAAATTTGCCAATCACTCCATCAGCTCGAGAGACGACAGAACTGCCAACAGAGTACTGAGCATCGATACCAACGCCACCGATAGCGATGTTGGCTTGTTTTATTTTTAATCCACTTTGATTTTCTGCATCTCGAAGAGCTTTTTTGAGAGAAGCTAAAACATCTTCACGGTTGACTATGTACCCATGACGCAAACCTTTTGTTGGAGATATACCGAAACCTAAAATTGTTGGAAGATTGTTTTCACCCACACGCTCCCCACAAACCACAACGCGGGTAAGGGAAGTGCCAATATCGATGCCAACAGTTATAGTTTGTTTCATTATTTATTTAGTGAAGTAAGCAAGATAGTATTGCTCCTTGTCTTCCATTGTACTCCCATGTTCGAATCCTTTCAAATGCAACATGCTGTGGATGATTAAAAAAGTTAAATATTTTTTATAAGTCATCTCAAATTTTTTGTATTCTTTTTTTATAGCAGGTAGACACATTACTATTTCTCCAGTTTTTTCAGTTAAAGAAAAAGATAAAGTGTTGGGAATATACGTTTTGTTTCGGTGAGTTTTGTTGAGTTCTTGCGCGACCGCTTCATCTACAAAAGAAATAGATAAGTCGTATCCTTTACCTAAAACTTTTTCCTTGATCGCCAAAAATGGCACACTCGGAAGCGTGCCATTTTTGTGTACTAGAAGATTTTTTACTTCGAGTGTTGCCATTATTATCGTGACTCTCGAGTTTCCATCTTACCGAGCTTTTTAAGCTTTTCAACCTCAGCGCGACGAGCGATGCGGCGGATAGCAACTACCTTTTCAGATAGTTTAGACATAGGACGTTCATTATAGCGATTTTTCTTCACTTTAATGATAATTCCAGATTCTTGTATTTTACGAGTAAAACGTCGGATCAAGTTTGTCGCGTTTTCGTGCTCGTTTTTCTTTATTTCTACATTAATCATTGGCATGGGCACAATCGTACCACGATAGTACATGATCTGCAATATATCACTATAATCTGCTTGGATTTATGTCTAATTTGTTAGGAAAACGGATATCTAAAAGAAATTCTTGTAGATTTTCTCCGTAGTCTTCTAGGTAGTTACTGTCTACTTGAATAATCCAAACACAAAGGACTTTCATACTATCGTGACTGATACGCCGAGCAGAGAGCATGCTCTTTTCTTGTGCTTCAAAAAATAAATCTACCTTTTGGGAAACCAAAGAGCGGTGAGCATTTGGTACTGTGACAGAAAGTTTGAGCAAAACTCCAAATGGAGGATACTTGAGCTGTTTTCTTATTTCCAAATCATCGTCTATCAGTTCTTGAACTTTTTTGGTTGCTAGTTGTTTAGTGATAGTAAAATCTGGTTTCTTTGTACAAATAATGAGACTGTCTTTTGTTTTTTCATTTAGCTCCATAACAAGTCGAAGTGTTTCTTCAACTACAAAAGGTGAAGCGATAGATAAAAGTCGATCAAAAAAAGGTATAGCCACAAAATCCACCGCCTTTATAAAAGGCATCAGTTTTTGTGTGCCAACCATAACAAACCATTTTTTCTTTTGGGCACTCTCAAGTAAACCTTCGACTACTTTATTATCTGGTGTTATGTCGTCATCAATAGTTATTACATTTTCTTGCCCAACGATAGTTTCTACTGATTCTCTGATACTCTCTGTGCCTATAGATACAGGAGTGATGTTCCAACTAGCACAATAAGTACAGACATGTGTAGGCGGTAGTGTATCTCCGCAGTGAGTACAAACAAATAAACGAACCCTTTCTCCTTCGACTATTTTGTAACGTAAAACTATAGGTAGTCCACAAGTTGGGCAATCAACACTGGTGCCACAATCAGCACAACGAGATACTGGAGCCAACCCTTTGCGGTTCGTGTAAATAAAAAGACTTTTTTTATTTTTCTGACAATAACGAATAAGCTCAATGGTCTCACTTGGAAGTATGGTTCTAAACGGATCAGTTGGCACGACTACCAACTTATCGGGAGTGAAAGATCTAGCTAGGTGAGTGTTGCCTGTTTTATAAAATGTTTCAAATCTAGGCAAAGTATCTCCATACACTAGTTGTATTTTTGAGGCTTTGGCTATCGATTCTATAACGATACGTTGATCTATCTCATATCTATCATGAGTTTTATAGAGCACGCTTGATTCATCTTCGAGGATTATAGTCGCGACATCATTTCGAGGTATGACAGCGAATCCTGGTGTTGTACATATAAAGAGTGGCCTTTCGGAAGATTTGATAGCAGAGAGAACTGTCTTTTGATATCGTTTAGTACACTTACTATGAAGTATAAAGCTATGAGAGGTGATACCTTTTTGCAATAAATTGTTCCAAAATTCTACCGCTCTGATTGAAGGCGCCACCAGAACAACACTTTTCTTGTCTGCAAAAGCTCCACGAATAATACGTTTGTATTCATCAACTCTGTCTGAAATATTTCCATAAACAACAGAAGGTTCCTTCGCTGTCACATTTGTTTCCAAATCTTTTTCTTCAATAACTTGTAAGAAATCAAAAAATAATTCATTGATACTGGCACCAGCGAGAGCACCTATCGGCGCCAAAGTTTTTTGACTTGCCAGCCTCAACCCCTCAACGACACCAAATGAAAATGCCGAAGAACCAACAACGCTTTTTATTTTCTTCAAAGAAAAAGTGGCTTGTTTGATATGAGTTTTAGATTCGATAAGAGAAGTACTTTCGTAAACCAATCCATACACAGACTGTTTACCGAGAGGTATTGAAATGATAGTACCGACAGAAAGAGCATCGCTACTGTAGTAACTAAGCGTACTGAAGGGGATACCCCGTTGAATTGGAATGACGGAAAGGATATACATACTGACTTGGATTGCGTTATGATACTATTGTACAACGCATGTGGAAAACATTAACTAAAAAAATAGGTATAGATCTAGGTACTACCAATACCCTTGTTTTCGTAGCGGGAAGAGGGATAGTGTTGGACGAACCAACAGTAGTAGCGGTCAATCAAGCGACAAAGAAGGTTGTGGCTATAGGCTCTGAAGCCAAAGCTATGCTTGGAAAAACACCTGACTCGATACTTGTCTATCGACCAATGCAAGACGGTGCCATTGCAGACTACCATGTGACCTTGGCAATGTTGAAATATTTCATCACTAAAGCTTTGGGCAAAAACTCATTTTTTAAACCAGATGTTCTAGTTTCTGTGCCTGCAGGCATCAGTGGTACTGAACGCCGGGCAGTTATAGAAGCTACGATCAAAGCCGGTGCCAAGACTGCGGTTATCGTAAAAGAGCCGATCCTTGCAGCGCTCGGTGCAGGAGTCGCGATCAACGAACCAAGGGGGCATATGATCATCGATATCGGAGGAGGGACGACTGACGTGGCAGTTATTTCTCTCGGAGGAGTTGTGGCTTCAACCTCAGTGAAGTGTGCAGGTAATAAAATAGATCGAGCTATCGCTGAATATTTACGTCGTATATACAGCGTCTCTGTTGGAGACCAGACATCTGAAGAAGTGAAGAAAACTCTTTGTTCAGCTTTAAATGTCAGCCCCGATGTAAGTGGTGAAGTCAAAGGTCGTGACATAGTCACAGGACTTCCAAAAACTATAACGATCACAACTAACGAATTGGTGAAAGCTATAGACCATGAACTCAAACAAATAGTTCGAGCTATCAAAGACGTCTTACAACAAACTCCACCAGAACTCGCTTCAGACATCATCGATCACGGTATCGTCATGACCGGTGGAACAAGTCAGCTGGCACACCTTGGAGAGCTCATCGCTCAGCAAACAGGAGTCTCAGTGCGCGTCGCTGATGGATCTCTATATTGCGTCGTCAACGGAACAGGTGTACTACTGCAACACTTAGGTGATTATCAGCGTTCGATCTTAGCCAAAAGATAATGTATACAAAGCTGACAGCATTAGCACCTGAGCAAGTATTTTTATTACAAGGACAAAAAAGTTTTTTCAACGCACTGATTCAAAATATTTCAGAGAAAGTACCAAATCTCGAGTATGTAGAGCTTTCTCGTTTTGCAAAAGATGATGCTCAGTCACTAGTTAGTTTCAACTTAGAGCGAAATCCTGGTTCGTGGTGTTTGGTTTATTTTGATGTCTTCATGACTGATGCCGCTCAAATACTCCTCAAAACTTTGGAAGAACCAAATGAAGGTATCTATATAGTATTAGTAACACCACATCCGTATTTAGTCCCGCAAACCATAAGATCTAGAGTCCGACTTATCCTCGGTAATACTGAAATGGAGATTCCAGACTACTTGTCTTCAAAAAAGGTATTGCTTGAATACGTAAAAGAAGTATTTGGAAAGGAGAGTGAAGAAGATGCGTCTACAAGACGCGCACAAGCGACAGTGCTACTCGACAATATCGAACACAAAGTCAAAGATGATCCTGAAAAACTAAAAGCCGTATACGAAGCCAAAGATATGCTCTTCAAAGCCAACATGCCAACCAAACAAGTCATGGAATATCTTGTAGCTATGATTTTTTAACTTCTTCATATTTAAGAATATTAAATTTTACTCCAAGATCTTTTGAGATTTTTAAAACTTCATCTTCGCTACCTACATAACGAATTGTTTTTTCAGTGTTTGTAATAAACTTATCTTCTGGAATATCTTTCATTTTTTCTAAACAAAGACCAACCTCTTCTTCAGACGGTTTTTTAAATCCACGAGAGACCATGCGGATAATTTTGTGCAGACTAATTGAATAAGCTTTAACGACGGTAAGTTGTTTTTCTTGTATGTCTTCTAATGCTTTAGGAATAGCGACAACTCTTTCTTGCCAATCATTTGACTCTATATATTTCAAATTTAAAGCAACACCGCTTATGGTGAAGTCACTTATTCTATTCATGACACCATCAGCTGTTTCTCCTGATGGATAAATTTTACAATCCAAATACAACCAATCATCATACTGATGTACAGGCTCAGCAATTCGGGCCTTTTTTAATACTTTAGATTTCTCTGTGTTTTTACTACCAAATATAAAGCCAGCATTTACAAGGTTTTGCGCAAATGTTTCCCCATCTCCTATAACAATGCAATCGAAATCGCGCTGTGTCATCTCTTCTCCGAAATATTTAAAATACAAAGCATTACGAACTGCTCCACCAAACAAATAGACTTCAGTACCCTCTGGAATTAAAGGTATTACTTGATCCAGTATTTCTTTAGTCGAAGGGTTGTTTAAAAAGATAGGTAAATCGTTATTCATAGTTTTTATTATATCAGCTGTACTAAAGAAAAACCCGACTTGTTTTGAAACAAATCGGGGGTAAAAATTATTTTGAAGAATAGGTTTTACCACCAGAGCGTGGGTGTTTGTAAGAACCATATCCGGTGAGAGAAAGAGCGCCAGCAGTTGTGCCAGCAAAAGTTGCAAAAATTTTCTTGGTGACAGGTTTTAAATCAGTAGTTTCTGTCTTTTTT
>CAYJDV010000023.1:0-7801 GCA_964369095.1 uncultured Candidatus Saccharibacteria bacterium
GATCAAAGTATGGAGGAATTTATCACTAAAAAGGAAAAAGAACTTGGCAGTGATGCTCTTTGGGATACGGTTCGTCGGATCATTCTTTATACCACTGACACTCTTTGGGTGGAACACATCGATACCCTAGAACATATGCGTCAGTCTGTCGGACTTCGAGCTTATGGTCAAAGAGAACCTCTCGTAGAATACAAAAAAGAGGCTACTGGATTGTTTAGGGAGATGGAGGAGCGACTAAAAGAGCAAGTAATAACAATGGTTTCTGGTATTTCAGCAGGGGTGAAGGCTTCTTAATCAAATATCTATTAGAAATCTAATTATAAGACAATTTATTTGTTATTTTGTCAAATAGTATGTCATAAAAAACCCTTATTTTATAAGGGTTTTTTATGTTTGACACCCTGTATTTTCATTGTATAACCATTGACAATACATACGCTTTATGCTACTATATATATGTTAATCCGTTGACTTTAAGTTAGCGGATTTTCGCTTCTATAGAGAGCTTTCGAGTTCTCGGATAGGGCAAAGACACTGACATGAAGTTCCTCCGGAGCTAAACCGGAAGCTATGAGTTCAACAAAAACAAAATCAATTCTTCGTTCATTTATTGTTATCCCAATGATCGCTACTAGTTTGTCACTTTCGAGCTTTACGGCTTCTGTTGACCAATTTGTAGCGACTCAGGCGGATGATAGTCAAAAAATATCAGCAGAAGATCGCGCTCTCCAATTGGAAAGAGAGGAGAATGCTGCCAAAATTGATGCATACTTTGCAAAGGGCGATATGCCCCTTGAAGGTTATGGTATGAAGATGGTGCTTGCGGCTGAAAAACATGATCTCGATTGGCGGCTAATCCCAGCAATTGCGGTTCGCGAATCAACCGGTGGCCGACATGCTTGTAAAAGTGTGTCATATAGTGCCTTCGGATGGGGATCATGTAAAATCAGTTTTAAGAGCTATGATCACGCTATTGAGTCTCTCGCTGAACACTTAGGAGGTAATAATCCTAAAACAGCAAGATACTATGCTAATAAGAGTATTGAACAAATACTCAAAACATATAATCCACCGAGTGTAGTTCCAAAATATGCTCAGGAGGTTATCGCTGTTATGAACAAAATCGAAGAAGTAAAAATTTAAAGTATTTTTGGATTTATTTATAAAGCAAAAATGCCACCCGGAAGGGTGGCATTTTTGTGTTTTTGGGGCAAAAAAAAGCGGCTATGTAACCGCCTTAAATTTAAATAATGGATAACCGTAAGGTCCTTTCTTTGAGTCGATAATGTATCTACCTGTTTTAATAAATTTTTCAGAAAAATTGTTTACTAAGATCTGTGCATTATTAGCTTTTGTAGTAATCGCTTTTCCTAAATAATTTATATTGAGTAGCCAGTATCCAGTAGCAGAATCTTTTGAATCCTCACCTTTAAATTCTGTTTTAGAAATTGATAGTACAGTTATTTCTTTTTCTTCTTCTATAGGAACAGTGTTCATGATAGATAAGTTTTGTTCGATTTAAATTATACTACCGCGATAGACAAAGTCAATAGACTATAAAACCTTTATATTATCTATCAAAATAGACTTTTTCTCGTCACGATCAGAAAGTGAACATTCGAGCGCTACAACTGTACCTTCTTTAATAAGGTTACCAATCTTGGCAAAAGTCTCGGGGAATACAACGGCTTCTATTGAACCGGTCTTATCTTGGATCTTCAGAAAGGCCATCTTTTTGTTGCTTGATTTAGTCATGATGATCTTGGCACTATCTATATGAGCAACTAGGATATCTTTTGGACCAGAAGGTCGCCCGTATTTTTTAGCTGGGTTCTCGGGTGAAGCATTTCGATTGAGCATTTTTTTGATGGTGGTACTTGATTTGTTTAGTTGTCCTTCGAACATATCAAGCGGGTGGCCAGAGACGTAAAATCCAAGTAGTTCTTTTTCCCATTCTAGTTTTTGTATGAGAGTCGCTGGCTCAAAAGGTTTGAGCGCCAATACATTTTGAGGTTTTGAGTCTAGGGTATCAAAGAGAGAAACGCTTTGGCTGATATTGTGACTCATCAACCCCTTGTGAAAGGCCAGGAGGCTTTCTATATTGCCATATAAGACACTGCGGTCACCAAAAGAGTCCATGGCACCACAAAGGATCAAAGCCTCTAGAGACTTCTTATTTAGGTTCTTATGGGTCACTCTCTCGAGGAATTCTTCAATACTCTTGAAATGACCATTTTGCTTACGTTCCGCAATGATTGCTTTGCCGATTTCAACTCCAAAGTTTTTGATATTGTTTAGTCCGAAGCGTATTTTCTTGCTAACTTTTCCATCTTCCATAACTACTGTAAAGTCAGAAAATGATTCGTTTACATCAGGGGCTAGTACTGTAAAACCTAAACGTATCGCTTCGTTTATGTATTCACTACAAGATTCGATGTCACCGCTTTCTGCTGTCATACAAGCTGAAAGGTATTCGGCAGGGTAGTTGGCTTTTAAATAAGCTGTTTTATAAGCGACCATTCCATAACTAGCAGCGTGAGCCTTGTTGAATCCATAAGCTTGGAAAGGTTCGAAAAGTTTCCAGAGCATTTCGGCGAACTCTTTGGTTTGACCATTTTCAACAATACCTTTCTGAAGTTTTTCTTTCTGAGCTGCCATTTCCGCTGGGATCTTTTTACCAACAGCCTTACGAAACTTGTCAGCTTCCAACCAGTCGTATCCAGCAAGTTCGATAGAACTAAACAGAAGGTCATCTTGGTAAACAATCAAACCATAAGAAGCCTGAAGGTAGTTTTCCATTCGAGGATCAAGATAGGAAACCAAGCGAGGGTTGTTTTTGCGTTTGATGTATTCAGGGATAACTTCCATTGGTCCTGGACGATAGAGTGCCACCATGGCCATCAAGTCTTCAACTTTTGTTGGCTTTAGTTCTTTGAGATACTCTGTCATACCATCTCCAGCCATCTGGAAAACTCCGACAGTTTCTCCACGAGAGAGCATTTCAAAAACCGCTTTATTATCTAGCGGTATAGTGTCGATATCAATGACAATGCCGTGAATCTTTTCTATACGTTCTATGGCTCCAGAGATGAACTGTAAGTTTCGAATTCCAAGCATATCGAATTTTGGCAGGTTTACTACACCATCTCTTCCACCTGAGAACATATCGTATTGGGTGATTATTTTTCCTTCACCTTTGGGATCGTATTGGATAGGTGTGAAATCAGTGACGTCAGGAGTAGGCGAAATGATCACACCTGCGGCATGAACAGAAATGTGTCGGACGTTACCTTCTATTTTCTTAGCCATGTCGATGACTTCTTTTGTTGCTCGATCTTCCTCGTAGAGCTTCTTGAGGTCGGGTTCTATTTCAAGTGCATGTTTGATAGTCATAGGAAAACCTTGGCTTCCCATAGGGATAAGTTTGGCTGCAATATCTCCGACAGCATAAGGATAGCCGAGAGCTCGCGCAACGTCTCTCACACTTCCACGAGCCGCCATTGTTCCAAAGGTACATATTTGTGCTACCGCTTTTTCACCGTATTTATTTTTGGCGTAGTTGATCAGGTCGTCACGTCGGTTGTCGGCGATATCAAGATCGATATCAGGGATACCGGGACGAAGCGGGTTGAGGAAACGCTCAAAGGGAAGTTTGTACTTGATCGGATCAACGGTTGTGATACCGGTTAGATAAGAAACCAGAGAACCCGCAGCCGAGCCTCGAGTATTTGTATAAATACCCATTTCACGGGCTGAGCGCACCAAGTCTGCTACCACTAAAAAGTATGATGAGAATCCTTTGTTTTTGATGATATCAAGCTCAAACTCTATACGATCTATCGCCTCCTTATCGTTGTTGTAGTTTTTGAGTGCAATACCTGCTTCGACAGCCGCTCGAAGTTCACTATCATAATTTGTACCGCTTGGTATTGGATAAGTAGGGAATTGCCATGGAGAGAATTCTATCTCCAGGTCCACGAGATCTGCCACTTTCATAGTGTTCTCTAGTGCTTCTGGGATACTGGCAAATATTTCTTTTGCTTTTTCTTCGTTAATAAAAGAATAGTTTCCACCAAATTTAAAGTTTTGGTTATTGGTGTTTATGGCTAGAAGAGTATTGTGAGCTTCTTTGTCGTCTTCGTGTAGATAGTGTGAGTCCCAAGTGCCAACGATCGGTAGGTCAACTTCTTTGGCGATTTCTATAATGGTCGGAATAAGCGGGATATACCAATCAACTTCTTCGTGGTACATGATTTCTACAAAGACGTGTTCTTTTCCAAAGATGTTTATATATTCATTTATCAGAGCGATGGCTTCAGGCTTGTTGCCAGCTTTTAGATACTGGATAAAACGGCTTCCTGGGCAACCAGATAGACAAATGAGACCTTCTGCATGTTCACGGATAAGATCAATATCCATGCGTGGTTTATAGTAATAACCTTCGATATTAGCTCGACTAACAAGCTTCATCAGGTTTTTGTATCCGATATTATTTTTTGCTAGAAGGGTCAAATGATAACGACGATTGTCGATGCCGGGTTCTTTGTCAAAGCGAGTTCGTTCAGCAATGTATGCTTCAACGCCCAGAATAGGTTTAATGTCTGCTTTTTTACAGGCTTGATAAAACTCTATGGCTCCGTACATGACGCCATGATCAGTCAGTGCTAAGGCTGGCATGCCGAACTCTTTGGCTTTGGCTACCAGTTCTGGGATCTTGCTCATGCCATCGAGGAGGGAATAGTGGCTGTGGGTGTGGAGGTGGACGAAGCTCATGTGTGCACATTATAGCAGTCTCTAAATCAGCAAAACATATTGACTCATAGTGTTATAGTTATGTTGTGAAATCTAAATGGATCATCGGAATAGATGAGGTCGGGAGGGGCCCAGTAGCAGGTCCAGTAGCGGTTTGTGCCTGTGCAGTTCCATATCTCTTGTATAAAAAATCCAAATGGAAAGGTCTGACAGATTCTAAAAAGATGAGTATCAAAAATAGAGAGCTTTGGTATAAAGAAGCCTTAAAAATGAAATCTTCCAATGAGGTGAGGTTCTCAGTTGTGTATAGGAGTAATATTTTTATTGATAAAAAAGGAATATCTCTGGCTATAAAAGAATGCATAATAAAATCTTTGAAAGATTTGAAATTAAACCCTAAAGAGTGTCTTGTTTTGCTCGATGGGTCACTCAAAGCACCGAAAGAATATTTAAACCAAAAGACAATTATAAGAGGGGATCATAAAGAAAAAATTATTTCCTTAGCTTCAGTCATTGCCAAAGTTTCTCGAGATAAAAAAATGGATACCTTGCATAAAAAATATCCAAACTATGCTTGGAACAAAAACAAAGGTTATGGCACTAGGGAACATTATAAAGCGATCAAAGCTCATGGTTTGACACCTTTACATAGGCATAGCTTCTTGACAAAAGTTTGATTATATGTAATATAGAGTCAAATAAAAAATTTTAAAAATGAAAAAAACATTATTGTTATTGGGTTTTTTTACCCTCATGGCCTTTGGTACAGCCTACAGTCAGGACCGCGTTGAAGTTGTTCTGACGATCCATCCGGTTAAGTTGACCTTTAAGGCTCACAAAAAAAAGTATTACAAGATCTTTGGTGACGACAACGTAATGTATATAACTTCTGAAAAGAAGATATATACAGATATAGCCAGCCACCTGCCGACCAAAGCCATTGAAGGCCGGTCTGCAAAGATTGTTGGGGCGTCATTGCCGTTATCGGCGATAAGTACACCAAAAGAGATCAGGAAACTATACCGACAAAAGGGTATAGATGTAAACCAGATAATTATTTATGAGGTTACTGCGTATCAACTTGATGATGATTTGGCAAAAAAGCCTAACAGTAAAGGCACCGCGAGTTATAAATCGCCAGGGAATTAAATAATTTTTTTTGTTAAAGCAAAAGCTTCGAATTATATTCGAAGCTTTTTTATTTATAAGATGAAGATCAAAACTATTATGCCAACTGCGATACGATACCAACCAAACCATGAAAGTGGTTTTTTTGTTAATAGGTTTATGAACCATTTCATTGTCAGTAACGCTGTTGCAAAAGCCACTACTGCTCCGAGGGCTATGAGAGACCATTGTGTCAGCGACATATTTGGTATTGAACCAAGCTCTACAACACTTGCTCCTAATATGGTTGGGATACCAAGAAGGAAAGAGAAGGCTACAATTTGTCCTCGAGAAATACCAAGTTTGGTTCCGCCGATCAACGTCGCACCACTTCGAGATACTCCAGGAATGAAAGCTAATATTTGGGCACAACCTATAATGAAAGCTTGTTTATAAGTGATGTCTTTCAGTTTTTCTTCTTTATCGATGGGTTTAAGTAATATCAAAATAACTCCTCCGACAATAAGGGCAACTCCTATAATCCAAGTGCTTTGGAATAATTTTGAAATGACGCCATGCAGAAGCAATCCCGCAATAGCCGTAGGAATGAATGCAACTATAACCTTGGGAATAAGGGAAAGATTACTCCAGATTGTCTTCCAAAAATAAATAACCGCAGCCAGTATTGCCCCGCTTTGAATAGCGATAGTAAATACCTCAAAGAAGACACTACTTTGGATCCCCAATATTTTTCCTGAGATCAAAATATGAGCAGTCGAAGAAACTGGGGCAAACTCAGTCAGACCCTCAACGATACCGAGAACAATAGTTGTCAGAAAATTTAATCCCATAATAGTCTGTAGCCACAAACTATTGCAGCTGTTTCGGCGCGGAGAACTGTTTCGCCGAGCTTATATGAATTGACGCTGTACTCTTCGAACATTTTTTTGTCTTCTTCACTCCAACCTCCTTCTGGTCCGATATAAAAAGCACTCTCTATGTCTGTCATTTTTTTATAAATACCACCTTCAATATCAAAATAACACTTAGAAATATTTTTTCTTGATGATAGTGATTTTTCTAAGGATTCTGGTTCAGATATAATGACGCGTTTTGAACCACCACTTTGCTCTAGTGCCTCATCACTGATTTTTTGCAGGCGATCTATTCGGAGTGCTTGTTTGACCGTTCGATCTGAAATTATAGGAACGATCTTTTGTATCCCTAATTCGGTTAACTTTTGAACTATGAGTTCAAAACTGTCTCGCTTGGTGATACTGACACAGGCGGTTATTTTTTTAGGTATATTTTTTTTAGGAGAAATTGATTGAACCGTCAATACAATAGAGTCTTTTTCGATGCTTTTTATACTACTGATGTAGTCATCACTTCCGTCTGCAAAAACAATACAAGTTTCTCCGACAGAGAGTTTTAAGACGTTTTTTATAAGATGCGCCAAATCCTTGTCTTCTATCGATAAGGAAGGTCCAGCTGGTATTTGAGGTATAAGAAATCGGTGTATTTTCTTCATGTGTGGATAGTCTCTATAGGCAATAGTATACTGTACGAGTTAGTAGATTAATAGCAAATAAATAATATAATGAAAAAACTCTCAATATTTCTAGCTTTAATGATTTTTATCGGCGCGTCTTCACTTGTTGCTTTTGCTGAAAACGATAGCACTGGAGAAATTAAAAAAGATAGATCAGTATCAACAACTCTTACATTTGAACAGACTGCTTGTATAAAAGCATCTATAACAAAAAGAGAAGATACCCTTATTGCCGGACACGGTACATATAGTACTGCTATAAGTTCAGCTTATACAACTAGAAAGACAGCTATTTTGTTAGCTTGGGATAAGGCTACTGCTGCAGAGAGAAGAACTGCTGTAAAGGCAGCTGACCGTGATTTTTCTTCATCTACAAAATCAGCCCGATCA
>CAYJDV010000024.1:0-7209 GCA_964369095.1 uncultured Candidatus Saccharibacteria bacterium
AATAATGACAACAAAGCCAAAAAGAAGATTTTCTTTTTCATTTTTAAGAGTTTTAATTAAGGAAAAGTTTCTCTGACATTACAACCCTAAAGCCTATTTGTCAAATAGGAAAGATAACTGTTTCGAGAAATCATATTGTCGGATAACAGATTTGGGTAATAAAAAAACAGAGAATATTTCATCTCTGCTTGTTAAAAAATTAGATTTTGTAGAACAGTAACAAATACTGCCCCCTGGAACTTAGACTACTCCAAAAGTTTATCGAGGAGAATTCCGAGTAGTACATATATGGAAGCTCCTCAGTATTCCCATTATGGAATAAATTTTCTTTTTGGTCAAAAGAAAAAAGATAACCCTTAGGCAATTCGGTTGGATGTTTTTGCTTAAACAAAACAAGACCTTGTGCACCAAAAAATATCAAACCTTTTTCCTCTTTTAAATCGTTTAAACATTGCTGGCAATTGGCTATATACTCGACAATGGGAACGATTTCCACCTGGTATGTTTCTCCAGGTTTTAATTGGTTACTGACCCTGGAATAGTTTTCATCATTTAAAGAATCACCGAACATACGAATTGATGATCCGGCATCTTTGATGAAGGTATCTATATGTTTTTCGAAAACGTAATCTCCAGGAACAGTAATGGTTGATTGAAAGATTGGCTTACCGTACTTACTATTAAATAACTTTTGCATGTTGAATGATTTTCTTTACATTACCATTTACTCAATATTCGTCAATATAAGATTAGGGATCAAATGATATAATAAAAATATGAAGATATCTTATCCATTTTTGGAAAACCATATTAATCCAGAAGATTTAGGTTTTAGCGTAAACGCGGATAAAGAAAGTTATTCTAAAAGACCATCAATCTATGTCCTACTGTCTAACGATGCTGGGAACATTGCCTCTATCAAATATAGAGAAGAAATAGGTCCTATGTATCCATTGCCTGGCGGAGGAGTTGATGAAGGCGAAGACTGGGAACAGGGGCTTATGCGAGAAATAAAAGAAGAGATTGGCTGTGATATCAAGGACATCAAACCAATAGGCAGTTTCGGTTCGTATGACGACAAAATGATGAGATGTTTCCAGAGTATCGTTTGTACTGCTAAGTTGGATGGCCAACCTCAGCCTCCTAAACCAACAGAAGATTACGAGCAGGGTTCAGAACTGATTTGGATAACAATGTCTGAACTAATCAAAAAGCTAGAAGATCTCGCTGGGCCAATTGATAGTATGAGAGACGACCGGTCATGCTTTACACTCGAAATTCTTAAAAAGACTTTATTGATTTCCCAATAAAAAAATCCCCTTGAAGGGGGATTAAATGACTTTGAAAAGCAGATTACTTTTTTTGGTAGATATCAGTATTTTCAATTCGTCCATCTGGTGAATACTGATAAGTTGACCAACCTTTGGCTTCAGTAAAACCAAAGAAGAAATTGTCAGATCTTTGGTTTTTTGCATTCTTCCAGTTAAGTACACTTTTAAATTTACTCAAAGAAGTAGTATCTTCTTTGGTAACACCAGGTGTATTTGCTGGTTGTATCTTTTTAGGGATTTCTTTAACACCATCTATTAAAAATAGTGGCGAAAACATTGCTAAAAAGCAAAGCAGGGCGATGGTTGTCTTCATGTGTTTTAAAGTTTTGTTTTATGGTACAACCTCAAACAGTTTTTGTCAAAAAGTAAATTTATTTACCCCAAGCTTCCATCGCGTCGATGACTTTCTTGAGTTTCTTGCCTTGGGATGTCAGTGCGTAGTGAACTTCGTCAGTCTTAGTAACCACGTCTTCAACTTCAAGCCTCTTGAGCTTGAGGGTGAGTGTGCGAGTACTTATTCCAGATAAGGAACGCTCAAGCTCGCAAAAGCGCATAGGGGACTTGAGTAAGTCTCGGATGATAAGCATTGTCCACGGATCAGATAGAAGATTGGCGGTCTTACTGACGGCGCAGTTTGTGTGGTCTTCAGATTTCATATTAGACAAAGCGTATCACGTGTGCTGTACTATGTAAAGTACTGTACAAAGTAAAGTATAGGACGTATAGTCTATCTATTAGAATTTTAAACAAAATATTTTTATGAAAACATGGAACATAGATATCACGCACTCTGAGATAGGATTTAAGGTAAAGCACTTGATGGTCTCTACAGTACGAGGGTCTTTTGGTGTATTTGAAGGATCTATATCTGCAGAAGATGAAACATTTGATAATGCATCTATCTCTTTTTCTGCTGACGTAGCAAGTCTAAGTACAAAAAATGAAGGCCGTGATGCGCATATTCACAGCGCAGACTTCTTTGATGAAGCGCAATTTCCAAAAGTAACCTTCGTGTCTACTTTAGTAAAGGCAACAGGCGATGGCAATCTTGATATCACTGGAGATTTCACTATGAAAGGAGTGACTAAGTCTATAAATCTTACTGGAAAGCTCACAGGCGTAGCGAATGATCTCTATGGTGGTCACGTGGCTGCCTTTGAAGTATCAGGCTCTATCAACAGACAAGACTACGGTGTGTCATGGAATGCTGCACTTGAAGCCGGAGGAGTCGTGGTGAGTGATACTGTGACATTAGAAATAGTTGTGGAGGTAAAGGAACAGGTATAAATATCCTAAAATGAAATAAATTCAAAAAAAGTCAACGTTGTTGGCTTTTTTGCTATACAGAGCAAGCTCAGAAAAAAGCGTTGACATTGCAGGCTATTTCTATAGTATTTGAGTCAAACAGTTATTTAAAAATCATATTCACAAACCTTAAAATAAACATTCAATGCAAAAAATCACTATCGCTGAGTCGGACATCCGACAAGCATTAGAGGGCATTGAATGTCCTCCTGAAAAAAAGGAAATATTCCTTCAAAAAAAGAAAACCGTTTGGCACGAATTACGCTATGGAAGACTCGATGACATAGTAAGTGTTTTAGTTGAAAAGGGCGTTGTTTCTGACGCGATTTCTGGCATCAAACATCTACTTACTGAAGATTTTAAAATTAAAAAAACACCACAAAAGGTGTCTTTGTCTGATCTTCAAAATAAATCCTCCAATAAAGCTCTTTATAAGACATTGGGTAAATTGAGAGGTATAGAGAATCCAAATCATAAAGGAGACCCTTCTAGGGTTTTCGGTGTAAAAAGCCATGTTTCTATCCCGGCATTATTTTCTGGAGACATCTTGAAAATAAATAAAAACGGATTTCGGTTAAACGAACTTGCAAAACAGATGGATTTTGGTTTTTTAGAAGAAGTTGAGGAACTAAAAGAGACGTTGTTCCCAGTAGACAACATCAAACCCAAGAGTTTTTATTCCAAAGAGATAAGTATTGATCGTAAGATTAAAAAAATCGAAAATAATTGGAAAAAAGTTGTGGTTTTAATGGAAAAAACCAGATTACCAAATCAGAGCAAGGAGTATCAAGTCTTACTCGGTTTAATGAAGCCAATCTTTAAGAAAGATCTTGAGGATATACTTGATTTGGGTAAAAAAAGCTTTGATAATAGCCAGCTTGCCTTCATTACTGTGATGTCTTGGGTACCCGCTTTATTGCGATACTTTAAAGATGGTTCGCGGGTTCTTTTTAAGGAAATATCGATGCTACCTCATCGTTTTGATATGGGTCTTGGTAGAATTGATGCACTTGAAGTTGAGATGATTGGCGGGAAACCTCCAACATTCGCGCATCTAAAAATACTAAAGCACCTTTCTCAACAAGAGATAAAGTCGGTAGGACATCTTATTCGGGATCTTATCTATCATTTTGGTTACAACATTAGTATTGTTATTCATGACTGGAAATTTTGCGCAGGTGATGGAGATAATGGGATTAATAAAACTCTGAATATTATCCACACCGAAAGTATATTGCAGAAACCTTTAATGAAGCACCTTAATCAAATGAGGCGGTATAATTCGTCTACATTGATTTCTTATGCAATGGTAATAGATGAAACGGTTTCAAGTCTTGAAGAGGCCTGGGAAAAGAACCATTTTTCAATTTCTGGGAAAATACATTATTTTTTACCTAACATCCATCCCGTTGTTCATGAGGTTGTTCTAACAGACGAAGAAAAGAAAGAGGTTTTTCATGAGCAGGTTGTACAAAACTATGCAAATGGAGAGAGGATAAGTCAGATTAATAGCATAGGGCGTCAATGGTTAAAGTATGCTATATCAATTGTTCAAGGTAGTATCTTAGCGAAGCAAAGCATGTTTAATCAGCTAGAGCTTGATTTAGGGAAAAACCATAACGGTAAAATATCTGAATTAGTTAAGGACGCAATAACTAAAACGTGGTATGACAAGTTGGAATTGGTACAATATTTGGGCCAAGACAAGAAAACTGAAGATCCTATATTGAGACTCGATCATAATAAGTTTAAAAAAGCGGTAGACAATGGAGCAATCGCTGTTTCTGAATCTTATGACCATGCAACAGGCGGCCATGTTACATGTTTTTTGCCTGGTCATAGTCATACAGGTAAAGGAACTCCTTCTTTTTATGTAGACCCTCTTAGAAAATTCTTTAAGTGTTATGGTTCTTGTGGTGCATGGGGGCATTTTCTGGTTGATGATGATTCTGATGATTACGAAGAAGCGAGTTTAGTCTCTAGAAGGCTTATTATTAAGTCTTTTAGTGATATTGAGGCTTTTAGTGTCCCAGAGAGGTATAGTCAAGCTATGCAGGCAGCACAAAGAATATTCCAGGACAACTTTTTAGAAAGCCCTGGGGCGTTATATTTGATAAATCAGCGCAGACTTGACCCAAAACTCTCTATGCTTATTGGTGCAGGTTTTGCTGATAGTCGATCAATAGAACGTATGCTAGACCTAGGGTTTACTTACGATGAATTAATTGAGTTTGGATTCATTGGTATTTCCCACAGAGTTAAGGAATCAAATAAAATGGTTGGCATACTAAAACGCAGAGGTTTATCTTTAAACCAGATACAGCGTTCAAAGTTGAAAACTGTTAATGGGGTTCCTGTGTTACTGCCCGGAGCATTACCGTTCATAGTTCTTGATAATAGGTTAACTTATCCACTTGATGTTAATCATGTGATAACCCATTTTTATGGGCGATCCGTTGACCCTAATTGTCCAAAAGACTATGCTCACCAGAAAACATCACCAAATCCAAAGGTTCCTCAAGGTGGTTTTAATATCACCAAGGCGATGGAAAAAGCTATAGCTAAGGTAAAGGGTAAGTCTGGTCTAATTCCAGAATTGGGAATAACAGAGGCACCTATTGATGTTGACACTATGTTTCAAAGAGGTGACCTTAAGGAGTTTGGAGCTTTTGTTGGAGTAAACAACAGGCTGATTTTTCAAATTTTAGGATGTTTTCCTGGTGTGATAAATATAGGTTTGAACTGGGATGAATCAAGAGTTGTTGATGGTATAGAAACGTTGATGGCTGGCCAACGTAACACTGTTAAGATAGTTAAATTCTTAGAAAGTGTAAATTTTGGTTTTCCTGTAAACGATTTAACAGAACCATTAGCAAATAAAATACCAGAGTTCAATGATTTTAATAGACATTGGCAAAAGGTATGGAATAATTTCTGGGGTACGAATCCTACAGGTATTAAATCTAGTTCTTTTAAGAATTACTTAAAACCTTTTGATGTACTTAATAATAAAAAACGCATACTCTAGATTGTTTTCAATCCAAGAGATGCGTTTTTCTTTTGGTATTTTTTTTAATTTTGTCAATCTTCCCTTAGGGGTCGTTACCTGCGAGAATAGGTTCAACTAAAACTTGTTCTATGTTAACAAAGAAAGATGGAACAAAACTCATTAAACCAATTCCTTTTGGGGATCTTAATTTCCGTAAGCCTTATACTGAAAAGTGGCAATGTGATGGAACAACTACTGTTTTCTTTAGTGATGTTGCAAAAAAGAGTGGTCTTGTATTGGAAAAATATACCGATATTCTCGGTAAAAATTTCCTAAGGATAAGCTGTGCTGAAAGTGATATGTATAGCAATGCTCTTATACTTTACAGCTACATGCAAAAGATCAAAGCAACAAATGTGGAGTATTGCTTTATTCCATGTTCGCCAAAGAGTATCAGTTCGCTTAAAAAGGCTGTTTGGTTGGGCTATTTGAATCATCCGATTTATGATTCATTTGATAAGCTAAGACCTTGGTTTGAAAACGGAAAATCGGAAAATTTCCCGAAGGAAGAATTAAGTTTTTTTTCACCATTTACGATCTGTAATAAAGGAGAACGTCATTGGAATTTTTATGATGTTAGGGACCGACCAGGTTTTTATGTCATAACCGAAGATGGCGTTATTGTTAGAACAGGCCAGAGCTGGGGTTTACATCAAAGACCAAGAGCTTATTTTTATCCAATATCCAAAGATAAAGGCAGAGAAACATCCCATTATAAAGTGTCTTATTATGACCGAATGATCAATAATGAGCACGAGTACAAAATGGCTGTTGTTCCTGTCCCTTTAGGTATATTTAATAGTTGGTGTCAGCTATATAAGGAGTTGGATAAATTAGAGGACAAACTTATTTTTGAGTTAGACCCGCGAGACAACGTAAAAGGTAAAAGAATTAACGATTTTGGTGTTAATGGTTTTGTTCCAATGTTTAATCAAGAAGGAGAAGCTCCATTTTAACACTATTAGTAATTGAATTTTTATTCAAAGACTAATAGTGTTTTTTATTTAACCCAAGTATAGAGATCTTCAACAGCTTTAACAGCATCGCCAGAAGCGATGTTGTTTTGGTGGTAGCGGATGTTGGTGATGTCACCTGCAGCCCAGATACCTTCTACAGAAGTACGTTGTGTCCAAGGATCGATAGTGATCTTTCCTCCAGCATCTACTTCTACAACATCTTTCATAAAGCCACCATTTGAGATTTGTCCGATTTCAACGAATATACCTGCGACATCTAGAGTCTCTTCATTTCCAGTATCTTTGTGAACAAAAGTAATACCAGAGACAAATTTATCTCCAAGCACTTCTTTTATCTCTGCATTGGTGATGATGCGAACTTTTGGATCAGCTTTGATTTTTTCAACAGTTATCTCATCTGCTCTAAATGTGTCATTTCGATGTATAAGAGTAACTGTTTTACAGTATGCAGTTAACTGGGCAACAGTTTCAAAAGCAGCATTACCTCCACCGATAACAGCAACATCCATATCAGAGAAAAGTGGGCCATCACATGAAGCGCAGTAAG
>CAYJDV010000025.1:0-7039 GCA_964369095.1 uncultured Candidatus Saccharibacteria bacterium
AAAAGCTTGTAGTAGCTAAGAAATGGAAAGAAGCTAATGCTGCTGTTCCTATGGGCTACAGTGCTATCGATAAGGCGGTTAAAAGTGGTGTTATCAAAAAGAACACTGCTGCTCGAAAGAAATCTCTTCTTTCAAGAATGACAAAAGAGTCTAAATAAACAAAAAGCGCCACAAGGCGCTTTTTGTTATACTAAGGTAATGTTATACGAATTTTATGGAGAAGAATGTCCACACTGTCAGAAGATGTTGAAGTTGACCGAGAAGTTGATGAAGGAATTTCCTGATGTAAAAATCGTGCGAAAGGAAGTCTGGCACAACAAAGAAAATATGTCTTTGGTTAAAAAGTTCGACGTGGACGACGGTTGTGGAGGCCTGCCTTTTTACTATGATGAAAATACTAAGAAGTGGCTTTGCGGGGAAGTGAAATATAGTGAATTGAAAGAGTGGGTAGGCAAATAAAAAACCACTGAACATTAAATGTCAGTGGTCTGTATCTTCTTTAATATACTACTGGAGCATTATTAATTCAGAGGTTAATTTTTTTTGTTCAGCTTCAATTTCTTTGCCTTTTTCATTGGCTTCTAAAATAAGCCTTTCCAGTTCTTTCATGCGGAAGGTTCGCCACTTGATGTATTCTTTGTAAAGCGGAACTTTAATAACCCAGTGGGGATTAAAAAGTGATAAACCTGAAGTCAAACTTAGTAACCAAAACATAAACGAAAGCATTCCTGAAATGTAGAACATAGGAATTCGATTGGTAGTTTTAGTATCGAATATTATCATTACTGAGTAAGAAATGTAGGTTATTACCGCTACCACTATTATTAGTATAATAAGTGTTCCTACTTTACTTAGTAACTGACCTCTTAAAGAGTGTTTAATTGAAGCTTCAATACTATTTTTTGGGATGTCCATTAGTTTTATATTTTAAGATGATTTAATGTTAATTCTTCCCAACTCCTCTAAATAGGGAAGCTCAGAAGAACCAACATTTCAGCTTAAAAACCAAACAATATTAAAGAACTACCATTGTTTATATAATAGCATATTTATGACTAAAAGTCAATAGCAGTGCTCTCGGTAAGCAGAGCTTTCCAAGAGACTGCGCTCGGAAATATGAAAGTAAACTTTCTATTTCACTCACTTGTGCTCTCGGTAGGAATCGAACCTACATCATAACTTCCGCAAAGTTACGTCCTATCCATTGAACGACGAGAGCTTA
The DNA here is from genome assembly GCA_964369095.1 of uncultured Candidatus Saccharibacteria bacterium. Taxonomy (GTDB): domain Bacteria; phylum Patescibacteriota; class Minisyncoccia; order Phycocordibacterales; family UBA9973; genus UBA4124. Next base: position 1,223 of record CAYJDV010000025.1, read on the forward strand.
TTAATTCGTCTAGATATTTTATTCTTACACTAATAATCCACTTCGGCAATTCTCGCCCCGTAGCAAATCTGGGATTTTGCTTTGGGGTCCATTGAACGACGAGAGCTTATTTATTTAGAAACCGAGACGATCAAAGAGTGCAATACTGCGTGATTCTCGCATTTCGACTTCTTTTGTGTATTTACTCAAAAGGGTTCGTACATCATCAGCTTTGACTCCTACTAGGTGAAATGAAAGCATTGGTACGAAAGAACCCTTGACGAGCAGTAACAGCTTATCTTCTTTCCCGTTTTCGTCAAGCCAGAAAGAGGGAATAGACTTGTATTCAATTAACATCTCATTTATTTTTACCCCAGACTCATCGATAGTGATTTCCAACTCTTTAGGTTTTTGTAGGGCATACATGATAACGACAGCACCAGCGATGATGAGGAAAATACCAAAGAAAATATTTCCATAGAAGAAGCAAAGAACAGCACCTAGGACAGAGATCAATCCGACAGTCCAGAGCCAGTCAGGGTGTTTGTCCTTATTTTCAAATTCCATAGTTTTCCAAGTGATACTATTCATATACAAAATTGTACCATGAAAGAGTCTGGCTTATTCTTTCTTTTTATCAAGTTTATCTAGTCCGAGTGCTTTGACCCCGAAGTAAACAACAGCAGCGATAATCACGAAGTCTACGAGGGTAGAGATAAATGCGCCGTATTTGATAGATACTGCTCCGATATCAAATGCTTTGTCAGCTAAGGCAACCTTTCCTAGTAATGCACCTATAAGCGGGTTGACTACATTGTCTACAAGAGACGACACTATCTTGGATACTGCTCCACCTAGGATGAAACCGACGGCTAGTCCCACAACTCCCTGCTCACGAATAAAATCCATAAATCCTACCATTTTTCCTTTTATCATATGCCACTAGTATAACAACTTTTTTTCTGGTATAACAAAAGAAAACATTTTTATGGAAAGCACTTTGTTGATAAACACAGAAGAATTACTTGAAAAAGGAGTAACAGTATTTGATTTTCTACCTTTCTCTGACTGCATTATGTTAAGAAATGAGTTGTTAAAACATGAGTTTAAAGATGCTCAATCCGAAGTTGGACCTCGGAGGGTAAAACAATATTTTCAAGAGGCCGAATTGATTCCTGGTATTGCACCAAAAACAATGGAACAACTACGGAAACTTGAAAAAATGATCCTATATTCTCTGGATCTTCCAGGGAAGTTTATTTTCAATGAACTTCGTTTGCAGAAGTACACTCCTCCTTTGGAAATTGGATTAGATGTTCACCAGGATTCCCGGAGATTTCAGTACGTAGTTGTCGTTCTTGTTTTAGAGCTTGGTGGCAAGTTGTATGTTTGTGATGATGAATTCGGCGATAATTCAGTGGAGGTTCCAGCAACTCTAGGTTCTTGTATCTTACTTAAGGGATATATTCCTGAACAGCCTGATATGAGGCGTTATCATTATGTTGCAAATATTACTGCTCCCAGACTTACTATCGGTTGTCGTTATGACTCTTTATTAAAGTAATTCCACTGTCAAAATCTTCACCCCCCTCACGCTTTGTCAGCGTGAGTTTTATTTTTTGTACTTTTGGAAATTTTAAAATATTTTGAGCAATATTATAGGCCAAAGTCTCTATCAAGTGCACCGTCGGTCCTTGTATAACATCTCTAGATATTTTGACAGCACGGCGGTAGTCGAAGGTCTCTTTTAGATCATCATTTTTTATCGCCTCATCAATATCCGACAAATCAATTTCCATATCAATAGTAAATACGCGTTCTCTCAAATGAGAACTTTCACCGTGAACTCCAGATATTTTTAGGTCGCGAACAAATATAGTATTTTGCATGATTCAATAATAAAAAGCTGTTAAAAGTAAAAAGGCTTTTTGTGAATCAAGTTAGATCATTTTGGCGGAGGTGGGGGGATTCGAACTCCCGGTACCTTGCGGTACTCCTGTTTTCAAGACAGGTGCACTAAACCACTATGCGACACCTCCATGTGTCTTTAGTTTTAGACCAGTCGAATGTACCACAAGACGCCCAATTTTTCAATCTTATGGTAGGCTTTAGATAATGAAATATCTAGGTATTGATTATGGGACAAAACGGGTAGGAGTAGCTATCTCTGACGAAGATGGTTCTTTCGCTTTTCCAAAGGAAATAGTAACCCTCGATAAGTCAGTAGAGTACATAGCTTCTTTGGTACAAAGTGAAGATGTTCAAGGCATAGTCATCGGGCAGTCAGTAGCTAGTAATGGCGTTGATAATGAGGTAGTAGTTGACGCCAAGTCATTTGCTTCAAGGCTTGAGAATAAAATATCTGTACCCATATTTTTTGAACGTGAAGATTTCTCTAGTGTAGAAGCTCATCGGTATCAAACCAAGAAGGGGAGTCGTGATGATAGTGCTGCCGCTGTTATTCTCCAGCGCTTTCTTGATAAAAAACAAAAATAGTATAAAGTGTCTTTAAAGCTAAAGCAGACTATTGCCTAGTTCCGCTCCAAGGCTCACCTTGGGTATACGCCGCGTACTTATTCCGTGTTTTCGTTGCTTATTCACCAAGTTGTTCATTATGCAGGTGCACTGTGTCTGAGGATCTCAGGCCCAAGGATTGCGCCCTTTATTGCTTTAAACAAGACCAGGAAAACTCGTGAGTACTGGTAAAAATCAACAGGATCAAAAGATCCTTCTGTTTCTTGGTTCGCATTTAATAACTAGATCATTAATGCAATTTTGATCACAAAAGTTCATTGACAGCCACTTGTACCAATCTGGTACTCCAAGAACAGTAAAACCTTAACGGCAAGCCAAAGCTATGCCCGGCCCCCTTTCTTAGGGGGCTATTTTATTGCAAAATTTCTATCAATCTATAGACTGCATATATATGGAAGAACCAACAGAAAAAACAGAAGTGACCCAGCCAGTAGAGGTAGTAGTCGAAAAACCAAAATATCTGACTATAGATGAATTTGCCAAACTCGAAGCTCGTATCGGAGTCGTACTTTCTGCTGAGGCTGTAGAAGGGTCTGAAAAACTGATCCGTTTGATGCTTGATTTTGGAGAAGAAAATCCCAGACAGATACTCTCTGGGATCCATGCTTGGTACGAACCAGCAAACTTGGTGGGTAAGAAACTTCTCTTTGTCGTTAACTTAGCACCAAGAAAAATGATGGGCTTGGAATCTCAGGGCATGCTCATGGCTGTTGATGGTGTAGATGGTTCTCCAGTTTTTCTTGTACCAGATGAATCATTTGGAAAAGAAATCGCTCCAGGAGCAAAAGTAAGATAATTTTGCTCTTAATCTGTAGTATTATGCGCAACAATTTCGTATAATAGTGAGAGTGAATATTCTCAGTAGATTATTTCCAACTCCAGCATTTGTTACTATCCCAACAGTGGGACTTGATTTTTCTGATGCCACTATGCGATTTGTTGATTTGAAAGTTTCGACAAGTGGTTTGATACCAAAACGTTTTGCTCAAACAGCAATACCAGAAGGGTGTATGAAGGGAGGCCGTATCATTGATAATGAAAAGTTTATTTCGTTTCTTAAAAGTGTTCAAAAAGAACACGACCTCAAATACGTTCGAGTTTCTATTCCAGAATCGCAAGTTTATTCTTTCACCGTATCTCTTGATATCAACGCCGCCAGTGATATACGTGGGGCGATAGATTTTTTGATTGAAGATAATATCCCACTCAAAGCCATTGAGACAGTTTTTGATTACCATATTCTAGTTTCTAATGATAAAAACATCATTGTCCAAGTGGTGGCACTTCCTGAGGTCGTGGCAACAAATTATTTCAATGCATTCTTTTCGGCAGGTATTATCCCAGTGAGTTTTGAACTTGAAGGTCAGGCGATATCACGAGCAGTGCTTAAACCAAACGACTTAGGTTCTTGTATGATTGTTGATTTCGGAGCCAACAGAACAGGGATCACTATTGTCACCAATAAAACAGCTATTGTAACTGCGACACTGGATTTTGGTGGCAAGATATTGACACAAGGACTAGCCAAGGAACTCAATATTTCAATTGAGGAAGCAGAAAACTTGAAGCGCGAACATGGTCTGATGGGCACAGGTGAACATAGTAATGTATTTTCGATACTTGCAAATGGGGTATCAGTTTTGAAAGATGAGATAAATCGTCGTTATGTTTATTGGCACGAAAAGAAAAACCAACTGGGATCTTTTCCACCTGTCGATACAGTTTATCTTTGTGGGGGACACAGTAACCTAAGAGGTTTGGCAGAGTATTTGAGTGTTAACTTAAAATTGAAAGTTGTTCAGGTAAACCCTTGGGAAAACTGTTTTTCACTTGAAGATATAATACCTGAGATTCCTTATGAGGTATCTATGAGTTATGTTACAGCTATAGGTCTCGCCTTGGCTGATTATATTTATGATTAATTTACTTCCATACAAAGAAAAAAGAAGCATCGAGAAAATCAGATCTATCAGACTGATACGTATGGTTGTGGTTGGTTTTATCATTGTTTTTATTGTTGGAGGGTTATTACTCTTTCCAACATTGCTCAATATAAATTCTAGATTTTCTCTTGCGACAAATCAGATAAAATCTTTAGAGCGTGAAGGTGTTATCGCTAGCGATATAAACATTGCGGAGCTTGAACAGCGAGCGCAAAAGGTTCAGAAGAAACTTTCTTTACCACCTATTACTCAACCAACTTCATATATAAATACTGTTACAGGTTTGGTAGGGGCAGGAGTAGTGATAGAACGTTTTAATATACAACAAGAAAAAACCCTGGAAGTCTTTGGCCTTAACAAGACAAGAGAAGGTCTCCAAAAATTTATTAAAGACATCGAGGCTGATCAATCAGTGGCCTCTGTTGATAGCCCTGTTTCGAACTTTGTTAAAAGTAAAAACAGTTCATTTAAGATAACAGTAAAGTTTAAGTAAATACTATGAATAATATTTTTAAAAAACATATTGTTGGTCTAGTAGTGTTGATTATCTTAGCGCTTGTTATTCTTGTTGGTATTATTTTCTTTTTTTCATCTACTAACGATAAGGTGGTTAGGGTTCTAGATATAAAAGAACGTATCTCTTCATATGAGAAAAATAAAAAAGAATTTTCTGATGAAGTTGATCAACTAAAGATATTTGAACAAAAATTATCTGTTTTAGAATCCTACGTTGTTACTGGAGGTAGTGTCCCGGGGTTACTTTCTACTTTTGAATCATTAGCTCAGAAAAACAATATTGTTTTTGAAATAGCTAGTGTTCAAACTCCGACTGAAAATGACAAGATCAAGCTTTTAGTTGAGTTTAATATAAGTAGTGGTTCGTTTCTTCAAATCCAATCATTTCTAAATGAACTTCAGCATCAAACTTTTCAAATCAACATTATCAAGCTTTCTATTATTTCTGACCCTACACCTGAAGTAGTAGAAGTATCTAGTACTGAAGGTACAACTGCTCCGAAAACTCCTGTAGTTGCAAAGGAGAAAAATTGGCAGGCTGTTGCTACAATAGAGATATTGAGTTTTTAAAATATGAATATTCCATTTATTAAAAAAACAAAAGCTTTGAAACATAAAAAAGACGGTCGTATAGATCCGCACCGTTTTATGGTTGTTTTCATGAGCATCTTGTTGTTTGTCATTATTGTAGAAATAGTTGTATTTTCTTATTTCTTCATGCTCTCTTCTAGAAAGCTTGATTCAGAAGTTGAACCAAAACCGAACGCAAATACTGCTCAGATTAGAAAGATAGAAAAATCTATACAAAAAACAGAAGAAACAGTTTCGGCAAGGCAGGGAATAG
>CAYJDV010000026.1:0-6394 GCA_964369095.1 uncultured Candidatus Saccharibacteria bacterium
GGTGGTTTGTCGCAGGGGTCACACCTCTTCCCATTCCGAACAGAGAAGTTAAGCCCTGTAGAACCGATGATACTCACTTGTGGGGAAAGTAGGTAGCTGCCAGGACTGTGCGCTCGAATGCTTCCAGAATACAAAAAGCCATAATTTTGATTTATCATTGTTATGGTTTTTTGTATTTTTGGCTTGTTTGACAGCGCGAATACCGGGGCGTATTATTTAGGCATGAATACAGAAATGAGTGCGGATGAGCTTAAGGTGTTAACAGAAAAGGTGAAAAAAGGTACAGCGACATCTGAAGAGGAATTAGTACTTCTTAAATTTTTAAACAAAGGGGTAGAAGAAATGCGGTCATTTATTAAGGAGGTAATGGAAAAATAATATGAGCCTAGAACATAGCACAATAGAAACAACAGAGGAGGTACAAAATCTCGAAGACCAAAATAGAGAGAATCTTCTAAATAAAGAAAAAATTACTCAAGAATGTTTAGAGGAAGCTATAAAGCTCAATGTAACCTTAGATAAGTTAAAAGAAGATATTGACAGTTATGGAGGACCAGAGGCTTTTAAGGAACATTTCGAAGCAAAGTACGTTAGCAGTGGTAGCACGTGGGATCAAGATGCTCTTAGAGCTATTTATACTCTCCCAAACGGTGATGAATGGGACACAATAGAAGAGCGTATGGCTTTAGCTAATATGAAGAGTGCCCAAGAAGACAAAAAGCTTGAAGAAACAGGAATAAATAATGCTGGTATTACACTTAAAGAAATTCGTGATGAAAGAAAAGGTGTGTTATGGAGAGGAAGTGCTGAACTAGCAGTTGCTCCAATGGCTGCTTATATATTATATGAGATTGCTAAAATAGACCCTGAACATACAAGTGTAGTGTGGAATGTAGGAGGCTTTGTGAGTGCAGGTGCTACTCTAGGTGGCGCAATATTAGGAATAGCTGATTTTGTTCAATCTTGGAGATTAAAAATACAAGAAAAAGTTGAAAAACTTAAATTTAAAATTACGGAGACGCAAGTAGATAATGGAACCAACTAAATTAACTAAGTAGAAGTATTAAATACTAAAAAACCACTCAGGGAGTGGTTTTTTGCTATAATACAGTCAATGCTTTGGGCAAGTCGTAGAAAACTGACTTATATGAGTGGAGTGATCCTTTTCTTTGGGATTATTGCCTTTTTTGTTGTTCGGAGTATTGTCAATGTTCCGCCGACATGTTTCGATCGTAAAAATAACGGCGATGAAGTCGGAGTAGACTGCGGGGGATCATGTCTCCAATATTGCCCAAATGAACTCATAGAGCCAAAACTTCGTTGGGCAAGAAGCTTTGAAGTCACTCCTGGTATCGTTCATGCGGTTGCGTATGTAGAGCACGGTTACCCTATGGCGTCTGCTCAAAAGGTGAAGTACCAATTCAAACTCTATGATGAAAAAAATTCTATCATCACCGAGCGAGTAGGAGAGACATATCTAGGACCGATGGGACGCACTGCTGTTGTCGAATCTTTGATTCCAACCGGTAACATAAAAGTCGCTACTACTCGTTTCGCGTTCTTACCTCCTGTGCCTTGGCAAAAGAGCAGTGCTGTTTTTTCTAAGGTTGTTATCAAGACTGACCGTTCTCTTTTGGAAGAATATGCTGGCGGGACACGTTTGACTGTCACGCTCGACAACCAATCTCGGTATGCCTTTTCTAATATGGATACAGTTGCACTTTTGTATGATAGTAGTGATAACGTCGTCACGGCTTCAAAGATATTGGTTCCATTTTTAGACGGACTTGGAAAGCAAACAATCTATTTCACTTGGCCAAACAAAATAGACCCAAAAACTATTAGAACGATTGAAGTTATACCGCGCTTTAACGTTTTTTCTGCAAAACAAATATGATCCAGCGATTAATTAAGAGTATTGATTGGAGTATTGTCATAGCTATTGTCCCTCTGATCTTTGGAGGTCTTGCTACGATGACTTCTTTTGGTGGACAGTCGGGGCTTTTTGAAAAACAACTTATCTGGATAATTGTCGGACTTGTTTGTATGTTTGCTGTAGCGAGTATTGATATTAGGTTTTTACGTGAATCTCGTTTTGTAGTTATTGCTTATATTTGTTCGCTTGCGCTACTTGTCTTGGTGCTTATATTCGGAAAGACAGTAAAGGGAGCAAAGAGTTGGTTTGATTTTGGAGGATTTTCTTTTCAACCTATAGACTTTGTGAAGCTCTTGGTGGTGGTAGTTCTTGCTAAATACTTATCTCGTCGACATGTAGCGATAGGGCAATTGAAACATCTTTTTGTTTCGGCTTTATATGTGATTATCCCAATTGGGCTCATCATGCTTCAACCAGACTTCGGTTCTGCTATGGTTGTAGCACTTCTATGGCTAGGCATGGCGCTAGTTGCTGGTATTTCTAGAAAGCACATATTGCTTGTTTTGGCAGGCCTTGTTGTTGTCTTTGTAGTTTCTTGGGCTTTCCTATTTAAGCCATATCAGAAGGCTCGTATTTTGAGTTTTGTAAATCCGATGAGTGACATAAGAGGTAGTGGTTACAATGCCTACCAATCAGTTATCGCAGTTGGTTCTGGGGGAGCGCTTGGCAAAGGTCTCGGTTATGGTACTCAATCACGACTCAGTTTCTTGCCAGAATATCAGACAGACTTTGTCTTTGCTGCTTTTTCTGAAGAGTGGGGACTCTTTGGTTCTTTCTTGGTTCTATTTTGTTTTTGTTTTCTGCTTTGGCGACTCAAAGTTCATGCTCAGCGCGGAGCAAGTAACTTCGAAACACTTTTTTGTGTAGGATATATGCTTTTATTGTTTGGACATGTGGTTGTTAACATTGGTATGAATATCGGCATCATGCCAGTCACTGGTATACCGCTTCCATTTATGAGTTATGGAGGTTCGCACCTCTTGGGAGAATTCATCGGTCTTGGTATAGTACTTTCAATGACAAGATATGAGCGAGCAATTCATAGAGCTGATATTGATAATGAGTTTGTAGGGTATGCATAGTCTAAATGAACAATTATTTTTCTTTATAAATAACCTCGCTGGTCAGTATGTAGCGCTGGATAGTTTTTTTGTCTTCGTGACCCAAGTTTTTGTGCCGGCTTTGATTATATTTTCTACAATTTATTTTTTTGTTGTCTTACCAAAGAATGCCAAAACATTAAAATCTAAAATAAATAGCTACACTGACGGGACTCTTTTTCTATTTTCTATTTCTTTGGTTGGGGTAGTGGTACAACTCATCAAAACAAATATTCCATTTCCCAGACCTTCGCAAATTTTAGATGGTGTCACTTCACTTTCTAGTTATGGTAACTACGATTCATTTCCATCGATGCATAGTGCTTTGGCTTTTGCTGTAGCAGTTTTTATTTATCAATATTCAAAAAAAGCAGGACTCATAGCTCTCGCCCTAGCCATACTAGTAGCACTGTCTCGGGTCTTTGTGGGTGTCCACTTTCCAATAGATGTTTTAGTTGGAGCTTTTATCGGTAGTATCGTATCTTGGGGGATAGTTAAGGTTTTTAAACGCGACACTATATAGGTATTGTCAATCAATTGCGAAAAGTACCAAAACGGGCTAAAATGCGCTGTAATAACAATACATATATGATAAAAAAACGAATTTTTGCAGTAGTGATTTTAGTACTCGGACTTGGCTTAGGCTGGTCAGTTTTGCGCTCAGAACAGGTAAATCCTCCCAAGGTTCTTGCTAAATTTCCATTTCATTTAGGATTGGATCTCTCTGGTGGAACACACCTTCTGTACAGTGCTGACGTTATTAAATTGGCACCAGGGCAGATTGATGATTCGATGAACGCGCTCCGTGATGTTATCGAAAGACGTATCAATGCCTTTGGTGTTGGTGAACCTATCGTCCAAGTCCAGACTGGTTCATTTGGATCAGGAGGAGATCACCGTCTCTCTATCGAATTACCTGGCGTAACTGATATTGCTCAGGCGATAGATATGATTGGCCAGACTCCATTTTTGGAATTCCGTGTTCAATCTGACGCCCCACAGCAGGTAACTGTTGATGAAAACGGCAATGCAGTACTCAATGCTGATGGTAATTTTATTCCCACAGAACTAACTGGTAAATACCTAAAATCATCCCAGCTTTCTTTCAATCCAACAACAAGTGAGCCAATCATAAACTTGAACTTCAATGATGAAGGAGCAAAACTCTTTGAAGAAATCACTAAAGCGAATATCGGCAAGACTGTCGCTATATATCTCGATGGGCAAGTTATTTCAGCACCAGTAGTGCGAGAAGCTATCAGTGGAGGACAAGCACAGATCTCAGGAGACTTTACTCCTGTAGAAGGTCGAGCACTTGTTGGAAGACTTAACTCTGGTGCTCTTCCTGTGCCGATCTCTTTGATATCAACAGAGACTATTGGAGCTACTCTTGGTGAGCAAGCCATGAAAGATGGTATCAATGCAGCTATGATTGGATTTTTGATCATCGCTCTTTTCCTTATCCTTTGGTACCGATTACCAGGATTAGTTGCCACACTTGCTCTCACTATATATGTAGCTATCACTTTGGCTCTTTATAAGCTCATTCCCGTGACTCTTAGTACTGCTGGTATTGCTGGGTTTATCATATCTATTGGTATGGCAGTTGATGCGAACATTCTTATCTTCGAGCGTTTCAAAGAAGAGCGTCGTTTAGGACATGGGGTCAGTGATGCTCTCACTGCTGGCTTTTCAAAGGCATGGCTTTCTATTCGAGATGCCAATACCGCAAGTATTATCATTGCTATTATTCTCTTCTGGTTCGGATCTTCTCTTATCAAAGGTTTTGCCTTAACATTCGGACTTGGTATTATCGTCAGTTTGTTCTCAGCTATTGTTGTAACTCGGTTGTTCTTGCGCGCACTGCCAACACTTGAAAATAGTAAGGTCGGACGTTTCTTATTCAGTAGTGGTTTTATTAAGTAAAGCAGAAATATATGTTTGTCATTAAATTTAAAAAATTATTTCTAGGTTTGTCAGCTCTATTTATAGCTCTGTCTATTGCCTCTATTGCAATCTTTGGATTGAAATTCGGTATTGATTTTAAAGGAGGTTCTTCTTTAGAGCTTAGTTATCCAAATTCACGTCCTAATATTGAAGAAGTTAAAAGTGCTTTAATAAACTCTGGTTTCGGTGATGCAAGTGTTCAGCCAGCAGGGGAAAAAGGTATCGTTATAAAAAGTAGAACCCTCTCTGAGTCAGAACGTGCTACTGTTGTTACTCTCTCAAGTCTAGATGGAAGTACTCAAGTAGAACAAAAGAGTTTTACAACTATTGGCCCATCAGTTGGTAGTGAACTAAAGAAGAAAGCTATAGCTTCTATTATTTTAGTTCTCATAGCTATTATTCTTTTTGTTGCATATGTTTTTCGAAAAGTATCATATCCGGTTTCTTCATGGAAATATGGATTTGTAGTTATCATCGCTTTGATTCACGACATTATTATTCCGACCGGCGTCTTTGCAGTTCTTGGTCACTTCTATGGTGTTGAAGTAGATACTTTGTTTATAGTCGCCCTTCTGACGACCCTCGGTCTTTCTGTTATGGATACTATAGTTGTGTTTGATCGAATTCGAGAAAACATTACTTCTAAACAAAACAAACCCTTTGAGCAACTTGTGGGTGAGAGTCTTTCTCAAACATTTGGACGTTCAATCAATACATCTCTAGTTGTTCTTTTGATGGTTCTTTCTTTGGTCTTCTTTGGTCCAGAAAGTACAAGACTGTTCTCAATAGTTTTAGCTATTGGTATGTTCTTCGGAACTTACTCATCGATTTTCCTTGCCTCACCACTGCTTGTAGTAGTAGAAGGACTTCAAAAGAAAAACAAATAAACAAAAAAACCCTTCTTCAGAAGGGTTTTTTTGTTTCTTGTATACTAGAGAAAAAAGGATATAATCCTATATATGACTACAATAATTATTATCATCGTTGCTGTTATCCTTGTCGGCTGGTTCGTTCTGACTTACAACAGCTTTATCAAAGGAAAGAACCAATTTACTGAAGCTTGGGCTGATATTGAGGTGCAAATGAAGCGCCGATATGACCTTATCCCAAACTTGGTAAATACGGTGAAGGGGTACGCTACACATGAGTCTACTGCCTTTGAGAAAGTGACAGAAGCTCGCGCTAAGGCTATGCAAGCAAGTTCTATCGGAGAGCATGCTAATGCTGAGAAAGTACTAGGGCAAGCCGTTACAGGTCTTTTTGGGATTGCTGAAGCCTACCCAGACCTCAAGGCCAATACTAACTTCTTGGAGCTCCAGCGTGAACTCTCTGATACTGAAAACAAGATCCAAGCTGCTCGCCGTTTCTACAATGGAACAGTTCGAGACTTCAACACTAAGTTGCAATCAGT
>CAYJDV010000027.1:0-4002 GCA_964369095.1 uncultured Candidatus Saccharibacteria bacterium
ATTGTTCTTCAATCACTATTCGAATGGGATTTCTCAGGGAAACCAGAGGAATTGAAATCTGTTATTGACCGTAACGTGGTTGAATTTGCACCTGGTCACTCAGACAATCCATTTATGTACGCTTTGGCTGAGACAGTACAACGCAAACAGCAAGTGATCGATGACATCATCATGAAAGCGGCACCAGAGTGGCCTCTTGAAAAGATTTCAAATGTTGATCGTTCAGTTCTTCGTATGGGCCTTGCCGAACTCCTTTTCGGTGACCGCGATCAAGTACCACCAAAGGTAGCTATCAATGAAGCTATCGAACTTGCCAAAACTTTTGGTGGAGAAAATAGTGGTAAGTTCGTCAATGGTGTTTTAGGTGCGGTTTACAAAGAGATCGGTGAACCCGGCAAAGACCAAACTACTAAAGCAAAGTCTCCAAAGTCGACTGAACCAGAAGAACCAATCGACATCAGTAAACTTCCAGTAGAAGCCAAGGCTGGTGGAATTATTTTTACTAAACATGAAGGAGAAGTAATGGTTGCTTTGGTTCACGATGTTTTTGGATATTGGACACTTGTTAAAAGTGGAGCAGAGGAAGGTGAGAAGTACGAAGACACAGCAGTTCGAAGCGTACGAGAAAAGCTTGGTCTTGATGCCAAGATTGTAGAGCAGATCGGCAATATCGAATACGTCGCTTCACACCCAGAGAAAAAGAAGATTTTGAAAGTCGTTGCGTACTTTTTGATGGAAGCTCCGTACAAAGAACTCGATCTGAAAAGTAACGGTGGGTTAGACAAGGCTAGTTGGATGAAGCCAAGTGAATTGGTTGACTTAACCATTTATGATGATATATTGCCCTCAGTTGCGAAAGCGATACAGATTATAAATAGTAAATAGAGAGTAGAAAGTTGAGCGTAGAGGTATATAGCCTGCATTCCACTTTACACTTTCTCAAGATTTAACATATGAAAGATTTTAGCGGATTTGAAGAATCAATAGGAATTATTTTTTCTGATAAAGAAATATTACAACGTGCTTTTACTCACCGTTCATACATAAATGAAAATCCACGAAGTGGGTTATCTCACAATGAACGTTTAGAATTTTTGGGAGACGCAGTACTAGAGCTCGTGGTGACGGATCACTTGTTTCGTAAATACCCAGATCACACTGAAGGAGATCTAACAGCATATCGAAGCGCTTTGGTGAACGCAGTTGTGGCGGCAGAAGTAGCACAAGATCTCGGTATGAATGACTATCTTTTACTTTCAAAAGGAGAGAGTAAAGACACAGGGCGAGCACGACAGACTATCCTTGCCAATGCATACGAATCATTTATCGGAGCGCTTTACCTAGATCAAGGTTATGCTGTTTGTGATGTCTTTATCAAAAAGACTTTGATTCCAAAACTTGAAGATATAATTCACAAGAAATCATGGCGTGATGCTAAGAGTCATGTTCAAGAAGAAGCTCAAGAGCGCCTTGGGGTAACACCTAGCTATGAAGTTATCGGTCAACTTGGTCCGGACCACGATAAGTTCTTCACTGTAGGGATATTTTTCGCTGACAAGAAGATAGCTGAAGGGAAGGGTAGAAGTAAACAAGAAGCTCAGCAAGCTGCGGCTCAAGCAGCACTAGAGCTCAAAGGATGGTAAAAATAACATATAAATAAAGGGGATAATAGAAATAGCAGACTTCGGTCTGCTATTGACTTTTGTGTTGCAATATGGTATGATAATACCAGAAATATATTTAATCAAAATAAAAACTTTATTTATGAAATTGTTCATTTCCATCTTAGTTAGTCTTATTATTTTTGCCACCAGTGTTAATGCCCAATTAGCAAAGGATAAGAGAGATTTGCTCATCCAGTTATTTCCTAATGCTACTCCTGAATTTGTAGTTAAAGAAGCCAAACTTCAGCCCGTAGATGAAGATTTCATCAAAAAGCAGAAGAATAAATCTTATCAGTACTTGGCTACATCTTATAAGCTTGGAGTACTTAAGGGAGATACGGTGTTGGTTTATGATAATCAACCTTTTTATTCATTAAACCAGAGCAGTTTTATGTTTCCGGTTATTGAGCAAAAAGTTAAGAAAGCTCCAAAGCAAAAGCGAGCTCCAAGGACGGCTGAACAAAAGCAGCAGGACCAGCAAATGGTGTCACAAGGGGTTAATATTTTAACTAATATTATCCTTCCTACGGTATTAAAAAGAAACAATGTTTCTTATGCAGGCAGTAACTGGGGTGGAGCCTCACTACCTACAGGTAGGAATTAACTAAGACAATCGCATTCAAAGCATCGTTAATAATATAACGATGCTTTTTTATTTTTTAGCCTCAGCAATGCTATAATTATATGTAATGCGTTTACAGCAGATTGAAATTGCTGGATTCAAATCGTTTGCCAAAAAGGCATCGCTTTCTTTTGCTGTCCCAGTGACGGCTGTGGTAGGGCCCAATGGTTCCGGGAAAAGTAACGTCGTAGAAGCTTTTCGCTTTGTACTTGGTGAACAATCTATAAAGAGTATGCGCGGTAAAAGTGGTGCTGATTTGATCTTCCGTGGAGGAGCAGGGTCACCAAAGCTCTCTCGTGCTCATGTTGCTATCACTTTTGATAATAGTGACAAAATCTTTGCCTTCCAAACAGGAGACACTAAAGCTCCGATACTTTTTGATACAGTGACTTTTTCTCGAGAACTTTTTGCTGATGGTACGAGTAAGTATTCGATGAATGGTACTGAGATTAAACTCAAGCAAATGGTAGAACTGCTTTCTTCTGTGAACATCGGTACTTCTAGTCACCACATCATTTCTCAAGGTGAAGCTGATGGCATACTCCGAGCCAATGCCAAAGACCGTCGAGAAATACTTGAAGAAGCCCTCGGCCTCAAGGTTTATCATCAACGAATCAAAGAGAGTGAGTCAAAACTTGGTAAAACTCTAGAAACACTCAAGGAAGTACAACTGCTTCGTCGAGAGCTCGCACCGCACTTGAACTTTTTGAAGAAACAGGTTGAAAAGATTGAGAAAGGGCAGGCTATAAGAAGTGAATTGCAAGAATCCCTTTTGCGATTTTTGTCTGTAGAAAAATCTCATCTATCCAAAGAAGAGTCTCGTATCAAAGAAGCTTTTTCTTTGATAGAAAAACAAAAGTCAGAACTCGAACATAGTTTGGCAAGTCTGCCAGAGCAAGGAGTTTCTGTGGATGTTGATTTGATAAAAGAAATAGAAAACCATAAATCTTCTCTATCTGATCTTCGAGACAAGCGTCGAACTATTGAGCAAAAAATAGGTCGCCTTGAAGGAATGATTGAAGCTCATCGAGCATTTTCTCAACCTAAACCCGCGAACACCGATGGGGGTGCGAGTATCTCATTTGCTCCAACTGAGTACAACCAACTACTCTCTGATATTGAGTTTTTTGTTTCGTCTATAAAAAATGCTACAAGTTTAGAAATGGTCCAGAAGGCTCTCAATGACCTCTCTCCACTTATAGAAAAACTTAAAGCAAGACAACCACAAAAAAGCTCTTCACCTGTACAAAATGCTGAAGTTCCACAAATCAATGAAACAGTTTTAGAACTTGAAGCGCTCCAAAGAGACCTTTCTCCTTTGATCGCAAATGAACAAAAGATACAACAAGCTATTTTGGCACTTGAGCAAAAAAGAGAGGAAGCATTAAGGAATAACGCTAGTTCAACCGAATCAAGATATAAACTTGTCAGTGATATTAAACAATGCGAAGCAGAGCTACAGATATTGGCAGTGACCAAAAGCTCATTTATAGAGCGTAAAGAAAATTTTGATCAGGAAATAAAAGAAGCTGGATTTCTTTTTGGTACTGGATTTTTACATGAACTTCATACTTTTGAAGTACAAGAAGGTATCGATCTGCATGATTTGAAGCGCACTATTGATCGACTGAAGATAAGACTGGAAGAGCATAGTGGTATTGGGCACGAAGTCGTGACTGAATACGAATCAACCAAGGAGCGAGATATTTTCCTTAG
>CAYJDV010000027.1:4102-5876 GCA_964369095.1 uncultured Candidatus Saccharibacteria bacterium
GAGTATTCTCAGCTCATCGTGGTCACACACAACCGTGAGACTATGTCCCGTGCTTCAGTTATCTATGGTGTTACTCTTGGATCTGATGCTGGCTCAAAACTCCTTTCTATCAAATTTGATGAAGCGGTGAAGGTGGCGAAATAAATTTAAATTTGCTATACCTAATACAGATAAAACTATTTTGTATGAAAAGGATAAAAAGTTTATGGATTGTAGAGCTCATTAGCTATATTTGGGATATGTTTATTGTACTAAAGGTCCGTGCCAAATCCGAAGAGGTTTGGGAAAAAAATGAAGCTCCACCTGCATCAGTTGAACCCTGATGCTTTTTTATTGCATTTTTGCCTAAAAAGAATAGGATTAAGGCAAAATTAAGTACCTATGTTAGAAAAATATCTTCGCTTCGGCGATATACGAATCGGTAGGTTGAGCGAATATCAACTTACTTTGGCATTTATTCCTCATGAAAATAAGAAGAAGATAATTCTTGAATCTCAAAAAGGCATAAAACATCTATTAGCGCTCTTGGAGGCAAAGCTAAATAGATCAAGAGGGATCAGAATTAAGAAAATTGAGCAGAATTTTCCTTACCCCATTTTAGTGCAAACCGTAAGTGAGGTAGATAGATTTCTAGAAAAAGTTTCGGTCCATATTTACTTTGACGAACCAATGGTTTGTGTGGATTTTTTTAGTGTTGAGGTTCCTCGTAAAGGTATGGTTCCTGGTAAATATAAATTATCCAGGAAAGGGTTATCGATTTCTGACATATTGTCTGATGTTTCTGTTGACCCAGGTCTCATTTGGGTTTCAGAATTATCAAACAAAAGAAAAGAAACCAAATATTATTGAATTTTTAAGCAGTCCCGATAAGACTGCTTTTTTCTTGGCCTTATCAACTAAAAAAATGTGGAGTATTGACAGATTTTGAAAGGGGAGTAATATCATACAAAACCAAAGACGTATGCTGATAATAATCATTGCAGAAGTCCTGTTGTTAATAATTGCACATTTCTTGTACTTAAAATTCTTATACAAAGAAGAATTGATTGCTTATCAAAAGATTCGTGGGGCACAAACATTTACCCACATATTTTATAAGTGCAGAAATTGCAGCTTAAAAAAGCAACAGATGAAACTGGTCCATATTAGAGGACCTACCAACATTAACTGAAAAGTCTCTTTAACCCCTTTCTCGCTAACAGAAAGGGCTTTTTTTATGCAAAATATGCTTATTTTCAAAGACTATTGTTTATCTCGGCAAAAAGGTTGACTTTAAATCCTATTTCTATATAATAGCCCTTACCTCCCAGATGGGGGTCGTTTTTTGAAAATTATATAGAGAACGCGAGTTCTCAATCTATTTATGTAAATAGTATCTAAAAATATAGCGGCAAAAGACGCTCTCTTAGGAGGGAGCGGATCGTAGCAGATCATTTTTCTTTTGCCTCATTCTAGTTCCCACATTTTTAATGGGGAACTTATACGAAGAGTTTGATCCTAGCTCAGGATGAACGCTGGCGGCGTGGATAAGGCATGCAAGTCGAACGGACCTTGCCATATGAATTGTCAAAACGAGTAGCAATACAAAGTGAGATGACGATTATGGCGCTGGTTAGTGGCAGACGAGGTAGTAATACATAGGTATGTACTCTTAAGTCACGAATAACGTACCGAAAGGTCCGCTAATACGTGATGGTCCCTCCGGGGTAAAGATTTATCGCTTAAGAAACAGCCTATGAAGTATCAGCTAGATGGTGAGGTAATGGCTCACCAT
>CAYJDV010000028.1:0-5864 GCA_964369095.1 uncultured Candidatus Saccharibacteria bacterium
CATCTCTTTCTCTAAAAACCGCCCATTCTCATATAGTGGGCGGTTTTATATTTTAAATAATAAAAACGCCCGAAGGCGTTTTTATTGTGGACCCTACAGGACTCGAACCTGCCACCCCCTCATTGCAAATGAGGTGCTCTACCAGATGAGCTAAGGGCCCAATATTAATTGGGATATTAAATTATGCGATGTCACTCATGACAATAGCCATTTTAACCTAAACAAAATATTTTGCAATAGGTTATAATTGTTGTATATGAAAGGCATTCAAACACTATTTGCAGATCAGGTTCGTAAGGTCGTAAGGAGTATCCCAAAGGGCTCTACTATGACCTATGCCGGTGTTGCTAAGCTCGCAGGTCACCCAGGAGCGGCTCGAGCAGTAGGGACTATTATGGCGAACAATTTTGATAAAACAGTACCTTGTCACCGAGTTATCAGAAGTGATGGTGGGATAGGAGAGTACAATCGCGGTGGATCAAAGGTCAAAAGAGCACTTTTGGTAAAAGAAGGGGCTATAAGAGACTAAATGGTATACTTGGGTATATGGAAACATCACAAAAATTAACACCAAAGTTTTTCTTTCTATCTATCGGAGTTGTAGCTTCTCTCATCACTTCTGTCTCAGCTTTTTTAAGTCTTATTTTTTCAGCGCTTGATCATGTTTTCCCTGATGTATTAACTGCAAGCTATCAGTATGGTTACGTTTCTTACAGCTTTGATCAAATGCGATCTTCTATTGCACTACTCATAATTATTTTTCCTGTATTTTTAATACTTTCTCACTTTTGGAATAAAAATATAGTAAAGGGTCTTTCTCACTGGGACGAAGTTTTGAAACGTTGGGCGCTGTACCTCATTATTTTCCTAGCCAGTGTTATGGTTATTGTAGACCTAGTAACTCTTGTTCGATACTTTGTTTCTGGAGAAATAACTATCAGGTTTGTATTAAAGGTTGTTGCTGTTTTGATTGCCGCAAAAATTGTGGGAGTAAATTATTTGTCAGATTTGGGAGTTAAAGTTCCGCTTATGCCAAAGAATAAAAACATCTTCCTAACTGTAGTTTCCTCAATTTTGGTTATCTTTGCTGTCGTGTACGGGTTTATGGTTATGGGCGGACCGGGTTCACAGAGAAATCTAAGACTAGACCAGCGACGAATAGAAGATCTTCAGTCTATTCAATATCAAGTCATCAATTTCTGGCAACAAAAAGAAAAACTTCCGACATCTCTTAATGAATTTAAAAATCCTATATCAGGTTATGTTGTTCCTCAAGACCCAGAATTTGAAAAAGGTATGGTTTATGAATACAACAAAATCTCTGATAAAAAGTTTGAACTTTGTGCAACCTTTACACTTCCAATTCCAAAAGGATATGTAGAAAACAGTACTGGTGGTTACGGTGGTGTTATGCCAGCTCGAGATATCGCAGTTTCTTCTATGCCATATCCAGGACCAGGTGGAGTAAACGATTCTTGGGATCACCAAGAAGGAAGAACTTGTTTTGAGAGGGAAATAGACCCACAAATATATCCTCCTTATCCAAAACCTACAGAAACTAAAAACTAGAAAAAAACCTTATTTTGGAGTAGAATAAATCCTATATGAACTCTCCTGACGGGGCTAAAAAATACGACCACAAGGCTATTGAGCAGAAATGGCAGAAAGCCTGGGAAGAGCAAGGTATCTATAAAGTAAAAGACCAAGTTCCAGGAAAGGAGAACTTTTATCAACTTGTTGAATTTAGTTATCCATCAGGAGACCTTCATACTGGTCACTGGTATGCATTTGCAGTGCCCGATATCTATGCTCGCTATAAGCGAATGCAAGGATTCAATGTGCTCTACCCGATGGGTTTTGACGCCTTTGGTTTACCTGCAGAAAATGCAGCTATAAAAAACGGTGGAGATCCAAGGGATTGGACCGAAAAACAAATGGACCGTATGCGCACTCAGATCAAAAGTATGGGGGCTGTCTTTGACTGGTCTCGCGAAGTCGTGACATGTGATCCAGAATATTACAAATGGACACAATGGATGTTTACACAGTTTTTCAAACATGACCTTGTTTATCGTGCTTCAACCAAAGTGAACTGGTGCCCGAATGATCAAACTATTTTAGCCAATGAACAAGTTGTTGATGGTAAGTGTGATCGTTGCGGAGGTCTAGTTGTACAGCGAGATCAAGAACAGTGGATGCTTCGTATTACAAAATACGCTGATCGGCTTATTGATGATCTGGAATCTTTGGAATGGCCACAAGCTATAAAAGAATCACAGAAGAATTGGATTGGACGCTCTGAAGGGTCAGAGATAGATTTTCCCATTGATGGACAACCAGAACATCCTATTAAGGTTTTTACCACTAGAGCAGATACGCTTTTTGGTGTTACTTTTGTTGCTATCTCATCAGGATTAGCAAAAGATTGGATTGGTATGGGCTGGCCTGCTAGTTCTGATATCAAAGACTACATAGAAAAGACAATAAAAGAACAAAGTGGTGTTCGAGATTTTAAAGAAAAAGAAAAGACAGGTATTTACGCAGGTTTTAATGCTATCAATCCGGCTACTAAAGAAGAAGTCCCTGTTTGGATTACTAACTATGTTCTAAATGATATAGGTACTGGAGCTATCATGGGAGTGCCTGCACATGATGAGAGAGATGCAGATTTTGCAAAGAAATATAATCTACCAACAAAAGATGTAGTAAATAGCAGTGAACTTTTAATAAACTCAGATAAATTTGACGGATTAAGTATTGAAGAAGCAAAAAAGAAGATTACAGAATTTGTCGGAGGAAAGATTACTAAAACTTATAGACTTCGAGATTGGGGTATCTCTCGTCAGAGATACTGGGGAACTCCTATACCTGTAGTTTACGATTTGGAAGGTAAGGCTCATGCAGTACCAGAAGAACATTTGCCATGGCTTTTACCAACTGATGTTGATCACACGCCAGACGGAACAGCACCACTTGCTCGTAGTGTTGAATTATTTCAACGAACAGAAAAAATATTTGGAAAAGGTTGGAAACCTGAAGTAGAAACTATGGATACCTTTGTTGATTCATCTTGGTATTTTTATAGATATTTAGATAGCAAAAACAATGATGCATTTGCTTCAACAGATAAAATGGCAGCATGGATGCCGGTGGATTTGTATATGGGTGGAGCAGAGCATACAACTATGCACCTTTTGTACTCACGTTTTTGGGTTAAGGCACTTCATGACTTAAAGCTTGTTAAAGAAAATGAGTCTTATAAAATAAGGCGAAATAGGGGGTTGATCTTGGCTCCTGATGGAAACAAGATGAGTAAATCAAAAGGTAACGCTATCAGTCCTGATGAGATCGTGGAGCGTCTAGGAGCTGATACTGTCCGTATGTATCTGGCATTTATGGGTCCATATGGAGTTACGACCAACTATCCTTGGGATCCAAATGGGGTAGTCGGGGTACGTCGTTTTCTTGAGCGTGTTTGGAAGATAAAAGAAAAAGTGTCAGAGAAAGCAGGGTCTACAAACAGTATTCATAAAATTATAAAAAAGATAGGAGAAGATATCGAGGAGCATAAATACAATACTGCCATTGCTCAAATGATGATCTTGATGAACGAATGGGATAAACAAGAAAACATTTCTCTTTCAGAATATAAAGCTCTTTTGTTGTTATTAGCTCCTTTTGCTCCACATATGACCGAAGAACTTTGGTATGAACTTGGAGAAACAGAAAGTATTCACCTTGCAACTTGGCCTACTTTCGATGCAACTAAAGTAGTTGACGACGAAGTGACCATTGGTATTCAGATAAACGGTAAGTTGAGGGCAGAGATAACTTTGGATAAAGATGAGAGTAGAGAATCTGTGGAAGAAAAGGTTTTGGCTATACCAAAGATACAGGAGTACACAACAGGTAAGAGTATTCAGAAGATAGTCATTGTTCCCAACAGAATTATTAACATTGTTATAAGTGAATAAAACACGCTATACTAGACACACATATGTATCAAAAAATTGTAGACAAATTTAACAGTATTTCTTTTATTATTATTGCAGGTCTTTGTGCTCTTACTCCTTTGATTTTCTTACCAGCAACAGCTGGTGGAGCTTCAATGGTTAAAGGGTTTATTTTATTCATCGGAGTTTTTCTTGCTGTCTCACTGTGGCTTATTGCTCAGTTTATAGAAGGTTCTCTTAAAATACCTAAATCTCCAGCGATGCTCGCTCTGGGAAGTTGGGTAGCACTTTCTTTAGTTAGTGCACTAACTTCAGTAAATGTATCTGTGGCACTCTGGGGCAGAGGTTTTGTTTTTGATTCTTTTGCTACGACACTTGTTTTGTCACTTTTCGTATTCATGATAGCGACATTTGCTCGTGAACAAAGAAAACTAGTTAAACTTTTCCTTGTGACCTTCTCAGGTTCTGCTCTTACGGTATTTTTACAATTTATACTTTATATATCTCAAAAAGTACCTTTCGTAGCTAAGTATCTAGGTCATGTAGCTAATCAAGGAACACTTGTAGGTTCATGGGTTGATTTTACTTATTTCGTAACATTCGTGTTCCTGTTGGCTTTGTTGATGTACGAAATTTTGATACCAAAAAAGTTTTTCAAAGTACTTTCTCTGGTAACAATGGTTGTTAGTTTAATATCTTTAGTTTTTCTAAATTTCAAAACAGCTTGGATTATAATTATTGCTTCAGCTCTTGTAGTTTTTGTTTATAAATCTTCAGTTGAGAGAGCCCTAAGCGCTAGGCTCCCAAAACTGTCTGATGGAACCGAAGGAGAACCTGAAAAACAACAGTTTCCGCTGATGTCTCTTATATCACTACTCGTTGGGCTATTCTTCTTCCTTAGTAGCGCATCGATTGGCTCAGCTCTGTCACAATCAGCCGGTATTTCTTTCAATGACATTCGTCCATCACTAGGTACAACTACTTCAGTTATGCGCAGTGCTCTATACAAAGATCCATTATTTGGTGCAGGCGCAGGGCGGTATAACGATGTCTGGAATCTATACCACCCAACAGCTATAAACTCTACTATTTTCTGGAACAGCCCTTTTGAGTCGGGATATAACCTTATTCAGTCAATAATAACTACAAATGGTATTTTACCTTCAATTGCCTTAATTTTGGTTCTAATATTCTCTCTATTTCATGGATTCAAACTCTTCAACTATCAGTTTACTGATCGATTCACTCGTTTTATCGCTGTGACATCTCTTATTATGACACTGGCTTTAGTAATGCTGTTTATCTTTGCTTCTCCAGGTATAGTGTTAATAATATTCGGATTCACTTATATCGGTCTTTTGTTCGGAGTATCTTCTTTAGTTGGTAAAACAAAAGTTGTAACAATAGATTATCTGAAGGATCCTCGTACTAGTTTCTTCGCAATCCTGTTGTTGGTTGTAGCTTCTATGGCAGGCTTCTCAGCTGTGTATTTCACTGGTAATAAATTTGCAAGTATTGTCTTTTACAATAAAGCAGTTAATGCCGCTGATCTACCAACAGCTGAAAAATATCTCAACAAAGCTATAGGTTTATCTAGTAGTGATATTTATTGGAAAGCTCGTACTGCTTTATATACTAGTCAGTTCACACAGCTTGCTTCAACTGAACAACCAGATAAGGCGCAACTACAAACGCTGTTTACTCAGGCAGAACAAAGCGCACAAGCAACTATCTCTTTGGACAGTGCTAGCTCTGCTAATTGGCTAACCTTAAGTCAGGTTTACCAATTGATCGCTGATTCAACAACTACAGAAGCTTTAACAAATGCAACAAATGCAGCCCTAGAAGCACAAAAAAGAAATCCAAATAATCCAATATTTAATCTCAACAATGCACGTATAGCTCTTATAA
>CAYJDV010000029.1:0-5694 GCA_964369095.1 uncultured Candidatus Saccharibacteria bacterium
ACATCAAAAATCCCCCACCGATATGGTGAGGGATTTTTTTATTTTGAAATATTGAAATCAATTATCCAACTATTTCGATACCTGCACTTCGAGCTGATCCAGCTACGATTTTCATAGCAGCTTCGATATCATTGGCATTGAGGTCGGGCATTTTGCGCTCTGCAATTTGCTGTAACTGTGCCTTTGTGATCTTACCTACTTTTGAAGTTCGTTGCTTACCAGATCCTTTTGAGATACCTGCAGCCTTGAAGAGAAGGTCTGCTACAGGTGGGGTCTTGATGATCATGTCATATGAACGATCATCGTAAACTATAACCTGCACACCGAGCTTCTCACCTTTCTGGTCTTGTGTAGCGGCGTTGAATTTCTGAACGAAATCAGAAATGTTTACACCTGCTTGTCCAAGAGCAGGACCAAGTGGTGGAGCTGGGGTCGCCATAGCGCCCATAGCCTGAAGTTTGATTTTTTTAGTAATGTTTTTAGCCATAAATTTGTGGGGTGTTAATACTAAGTAGAAGCTGTAGCGTAACAGGCATACTATAGCAGAAAACCCTGTTTTGTAAATAAAAGCCCCTTTAAAGGGGCTTTTCCTAACTTCTTAATAAAACTCCAGTACCCTTGGGGTAGTGGTAAAAAGGTACTACTTCTTTACAACACATCAAGCGCTTCCTGTAGTGTGTTCCACTTGCCGTTGATAACCTTTTAGAACTAATGCTAATGTAGCTGACTGTGCAATACAAATAAATAATAACACCCCACTCTTTCTTCCATGGAAGCGTGCTAGCAATCTTATTTGCTAAAAACAATGCTTCCTCAAAAGTAAATCGGTGCTGGATTTGGTTCTTTGCAGCATAAGCAATAATTTCTTGGTGATTTTGCTGTTTTTCTAAAAAATGAATCTTACCAGAAAAATTACTTCCAACTATTGCTTTCTTTGGTATTTCTTTTTCTTTAAAAAAAAGAACTTCATCAAAAATACCACCGTGCTCCTTACCCATAGCTTGTGGGTCAGTAGCCAGACAACGTATTTCTAATTTTTCCATGTAAATAAGTTTCCAACACAATACAACAAAACCCTTGCTTGCGCAAGGGTTTTGTTTCTTAGAAAAGATATAGTATTTTTATAACTTTTTGACCTGTAAGAAGTCGAGCTCTACTGGTGTTTCTCGTCCGAAGAGAGAAACCATGACCTTAACCTTTCCTCTTTCCTGATCCACTTCACTAACAGCTCCTTCAAGTTCTTTGAACGGACCGTCGTTAATGATGATAGTCTCACCGATTTCAAGATCGATATTGTGACGAGCGATGTGCTCTTCGCTCATCTGACCAAGAAGGTAGTCGATTTCTTTTTGAGTAAGTGGTACCGGAGTAACTCCTGCACCGACGAAACCTGTTACCCGAGGAGTGTTACGAACCACATACCATGAGTCGTCGTCCACAATCATGTCCACGAGAATGTACCCAGGGTACACTTTCTCATCAACCTCCACGCGCTTTCCTCCTTTGATTTTTATTTTCTTTTCTATTGGAACAACCACGTTAAAGATCTTGTTTTGAACACCAAGACTTTCAATACGTTGTTTAAGATTTCGGAGCACTGCGTTTTCATACCCTGAATAAGTGTGAATAGCGTACCAGTGACGTTCCCCTGTTTGTTCTTGTTTTGCCATAGTTTTAGTAGATGAGACTTCGGAGTCCTGCTTGGAAAAGCGTATCAAACGCGCCGAGCAAGTATCCGAGTGCTAATGAAAAAATAATAACGACCAATGTATAAAGAACCAAGCGTCGGCGTGATGGCCAATTCACCTGTTTCATCTCTCCTTTTGTTTCTCTAAAAAATTGTGTGATTTTCATGGTATTTCCGTCAGGTGACGGATGAATTTTTGTTACTAAAAAACGCCCCGGAAGGCATTACCTCTAGAATATACCTCAAAGAAGCTTTTTGGTCAATATCCCCCATTCCTAGGTCTCAATATTCAAAAAAGTGCTAAAATATATACACTTTATAATGACTAATGAGAACAAAGAGATCAAGAAGATAAAGGAAGCTCAAGCTACATTTCGTAGTAAGTTTCAAGTCCTAAAAGACGCCAAATCTTCCCTACTGAAGCTCTTTCGTCAGAAGCTTGAGGAAAAAAAGATCGAAGAGATAAAACAAGGCATCAATAATTCGTCTCAATAATTCTATGTCAAACGAAGACTACCAATTGAAGACTGAAGTTCAAATCGCCCACCTCGAGCAAGAGGAACAAACTCCCCAAGTACAAGAAACTATTGCGCAACTAAAAGCTTCTTTAGAAAAGGAGGTTGAAGAAACCGTGGCTGAGTTCAAGAGTGAAAATAATGAGGTTGAAAAAATAGAAAAATCAGTAAACCTCGGATCCCCCGAAGATGCTGAAACCGTTGAAAAAGAGCTCCACATAAATGAAACCCTGGAAGACTTAGATAAAAAAGCCGATGAACTTAAAAAAGAAGCTAGTTTAGAAAAAACTTATGATCAAACAGAAAGAGAGGCCTTCATCGAATTCAATGAAATAATCTCTAAAAATTTAACCAAGTACAACTTATCTTTTACTGAACTTATAAATATGCAAAATTCTGAGGACGAAACTAAGGCACAGATTTACAGAGATGTTACAAAAGAGTTAGACCACATAGATATAAATAAATTTATTGAATCAGAGAACCTTAGTGTTGACAACATTTCTTTAATGACAGAAAACGAATTAAGAAAATTTTTTGTTGAACATATTGTGGATGAAATTACCTTACCAAATGAAAAACTTCTCGCCATTGTCGAAAAAAATAGGGATGTTTTTGTACCTAAAAATGAACACCGTCTTTTAAATATCGAAGAATCTTTTTATGTTTTAAATAACCCGGAGAAGCTTCAACCTAAAATTTTAGAAACCTTGGAAAAATTTGAAAACTGTTATGGTAATAAAGGAAGAGACCTAATTGCATTAGCTATTTCTACATACGGAACACAAAATCCAGAAATATTTAAAACTAAAATGGAATCAATTGAGCAGATATTAAATAAATATAATCATGACACCATTCCCTCTGGGGCAAAAGTATCAATGGGTATTGAGTATGAGGTCACAGAATCTATTGCTGAAAACTATAAAGAGACCAGCGCCTTTGATTACAAAAAAGATATTGTTCTAGTCAGCGGAAGTGCAAATATAGGTAAAGGGAGGGATGCTGTCCATGAAATAGCACTCAAGCCAAATTACAACCCTTATATGCTCATGGCTGAGGTCAAAATTTTGCAAGATGGAGGATTTTTGGATTTAAACTTCGAAAAATACCCTAACGCAGCAAGAGGATACCACCTTTCAATTGTTGGAGATAGCGGGCTCAAGGTTAATGGAGATATGTTCTTTTTGAACAATGTTATGACAATGGCTCAGTTAACTGGGATAACTGCGGGCAAAGAAATTAGCCAAACTAAAAATATTGTCGCTAAAGATTTTGAGAGTTTTAGTAACAACGAGCAGAAGGGTGACCGTTGCGAGATAAAAGGAATGTCTACTGATAGTATTGAGCAATTTGAAAAAGCTATTATTACGTCTCACCATGCAGGTATTGCTATCCAGCTTCATAATAAATATATCAGAGATTTGAGCCTCGAGGATAAATACAATATGGGCACAAACAAAGAAATGGAATTATGGTCTAATGTACCCAATACAGTAGAAGATTTTGAAAAAATGCTTATAGAAAATAGTTACCTTATAGAACCTTTCCAGTCTGATCAAGAAAGAAATATTGTGTACGAGTGGGCAAAACTAAAGGCTTCTACTATTGCCCTAGTCAACCAACACAATACATCGTTTGTAGATAGTGAATTTAATGGATATTTACTAAAAGATAATGGTGAGTACGTAGACACCACTGAACATATTGATATAGTACGGAACAAAAAACTTGTAGATGAAAACATTTTATCGTCACAAGATTTTGAATATAATATATATATAGATAAAGATAGCTTATTTAGAAATCAGCAAAACAGATTTGTAAACACCTTAACGAATATCAATAATATCTTTTTAAAGCCGCCAGAGGCTGATACTAATAGTCCTGTAAATGCCACATCAGTTTTAAGCACGATGAAGCAAGAAAACTACGGTGAGATAATGGACGGTAAGCCAGAAGAATCAATATTTGAAAATGGTGGAGAGTTTAGAGATGGTTACTACTATACACAAGGTGCATCTGAAGAAATGATTATTCACAAATCCCAAATACTGGTAAACCATTTCAACAAAAACATGGACAAACTTCTCCAAACGAAAGGCGTTCGGCGAGTAGTCGAACAAGAAGAATTAGTGAAAACATAAATATATGAATCCAAACTTCGAACAATACAAAATAGATCAGGCAGAACTAGATAAGGTTCCGGCTATAAAACCAGAATTTCATTTCACTATAAATGATATATCTAAAAAGATATTGGAAGATAAAGATCTTACAGAAAAAGAATTGGGTGATCTTGAAATGGTTTACGATATGACCCAAGACCTGGAAAAAGAACTTATAACATTTCTTGATCAATACAGATCTAAAGGAGTCATCTCTAAAGAAGAATTCTTAATAGCAACAACTTACTTTTTGACAGCAAATCAAAACGGTCCAGACAGCACAGAATTAAAAAATATTTTGACTAATACTTCCATGCCATCAGAAAACTTTGAAGCTATTTTGACTAAAACATCGATACCGGAACATACAAAATCAATCATAAACAATGTTTACAACAAGATAAACAAAAAAGAGGCTGGAGCCTCCTCTTTGTTCAAAAACTAATTTCTTAGTATTTACCTTATTTCGTAAACAATAGTCACATTTGACTCTACTTTGTTTACCCCTACTGGAATAACAGGATTTGAGACCTCTGCTTTACCAGATTGTAGAGACATGGCGTCACGAGCGTACATTGGTACTGGGTATCCACCTCCATTTTCAGAGAAAGAAACGATGCGAACAATCTTTACTCCGAGACTCTTAGCAAGTTTATCTGCTTCTGTCTTTGCATCAGTGATAGCTGCCTCTCGAGCTTCACGAGCGACCATCTTGTCATCTTCAAATCCAAAGTTTGGACCACTCATGTCGGTCACACCGTTTGCTCCAAGAACTCCAAGCACTGCATCTACTTTTGTAAGGTCTTTTATAGAAACAGTTATAGAGTGACTAACTTCATAACCTCGAAGTGTCGGACTGCTTGTTTTACAGATACCGTTATAACAAGGATTTTGTGGATAGTCATATTGTGGGTATGAAGTATAACTATCTGTCTTGATATACTTTTCTTCTATCCCCGCCTCAACCAAGGCCTTCTTGATAGTATCGATCTTTCCACTGACTTCATCTTGCCCAGCTTTCAAATCTTTCTTTTCTACTCGAATTGAAAAGCTAACCTTGGCAGTATCAGGAGAACGTTCTACTTCCCCTTTTCCAGTTACCATAATAGTGTTCGTCGCATTCAAGCCTGATCCAACAAATCGAGTCTCTCGAATAGCCTTTACAGTACTTGCGATAAGAAAAAATGTTAAAAATACACCTACTAATCCAATTACGCTTTGATTCTTTTCAATAAATGTTTGCATGATCATAGTATACCAGAGCAAAACAAGGTGTTTTTATTAGGAAACTTTAAAGTATTTTAAGCAATAATTACTTGTTTAG
>CAYJDV010000030.1:0-5550 GCA_964369095.1 uncultured Candidatus Saccharibacteria bacterium
GTATCGGACTACGACGTGGACCAAAAACTCGTCACGGTAAACAAGCTTACGGTGTACGAACTCGAACTCCGAAGAAATACTCAAACGACCTCATTGTTTCTCGAAGAAAGACAAAGAGATAATCACAAAAAACCACTCAGAAATGAGTGGTTTTTTTGTATTTTAAAGCTTTTTATATATAATCAGAGCATGAGATTCTACATGGAAGAGATTGCTCCAGCAGAAGAAAATTTAGACAATAAATCTGAAAGTAGTGAGATTTCGAATAAAAATAAACTCATTGAATCAATTTATTCTAAAGGTCGTGTTGGTGTCATTAGTTTACTTCTTGCAATTGGATTAGCTAAAGACGTCCCTGTTGCAGATGAAGAGGAACCAAAGTACATAACAGAGAGTTTTGCTAATGTCTCTAAAGATAAGGTCGCAGAAGTTAGTAGTGTCTTGAATAAAATTTTTAATCAAGATGAGTTACAAGAATTTTTAAATGGTTATTTCCCGTTAGATGGTGACGGGGAAAATTTGCTACCAGCTCTTCTTTTAGAAGAAGAAGGGCAGAAAGCTATCATCGAACTTGATGGCCTTTATAATATTACACCCTCAACTTTTTTTTACGCTTTTTACGATGAAAAAGAAGAAAGAGGGTTTGTTGAATCTTTACAAAATCCTGCTTATAAAAAAATAATAAAAGAGATTAGAGATTACTTCCCTGATGGATATAAACCTGATGCCGAATTTTTACCATTGGGTCATATGGAATCTTTACAAGATCATGATTATATTGAAGGACTTAAGTTGATGGCTGAGATAAAAATGGAAGGATATTATATATCAAATAATTATCGTCAAATAACCTCACTAACTAGAACTTCTCCTGAATATAAAGTTTTTCAGAAACTTACCAATTTAGGAGCACAGCTCAATGTGGGTATATTCTCTTTTTTTAGATATGAAACTAGAGTAGGGGAAAATGCGGAAGAGGTAGATAAATTTATTGAAACTAATCCCAACGCCAAGGCCCTAGCTTATTCTGGTGGTGTAAGTATCGGAGAGTCAGAGTTATTAAAACTCATGAGAGATACCACCGGTTACTGGTTAGATTTTTTTTCAAATGAAAAAAACCAAGAAAATATAAATTATTTAAAAGAACACGGATATACATTTAACTCTTTTTTAAGTTTAGATAAAAAATATACTAAATACATACAGAACAACTCTTTTATTGATTTTGCACGTCTTATTGCTGAGAAACTTTCTCCAGAATTTATACAATCATCAAGAACTGGAATGATGTTCGATGAAATAAGTACCTATTATGATTTTAATAACCCAATAGAAATGGAGAGTTTAGAGGCAGATCTTAATCAACGTCCAGGAAAAAATCTAAGCATGGAAGATCTAGAAACAACCTTTGCTCCCAAAAAAGAGGTACTTGAAAATATTTTTAATCCACTTGTTTCCGAAACAGATTTTTCTCAGCGTCGCCCCGAAAATTTCCTGAGTGATCCAGCGTTAGAAATTGTTTATCGATTAAAATATAACAACAAAGAAAGGCTACCAAGGTTTCTTAAAGAAATGGATGACAGGCAACAATCAGAGTGGATAATGAGAGTTTGTAGGAACATGCATGTTCAAGGTCTTGATGCTACAGAGGAAAATTTTGAGAAGGTGTTTAATGAGTCATTATCGTTACGGATGAGCCCTGAGATTCTAAATCAAGACTTATTTAAAGACCGCAATGTTGCTTTTTTTGCTCACAATGAGCGTTGGGCTCAAAGTGATTCTTACGGAATAAAGGGCGAAAAAAGATTTGGAAAAGATGCATCTGTTGAGGGTCTTAAAGGTCAAAAAGTAAGAGATTTAAATGTTTTTCAGGCTGATAACACAACAGCTTCACTTAAAGAAACAAAGGAAAATTTTCTAAACTACGTAGCTTCTCACGATAAGTTGACTATTCTGATCGATGCTCACGGTTCAGAATATGGTTTTTATTTAACTTCAGGTGTACCTGACCAAGATGGGAAAATTTCTCTTGAAAATTTAGATCAATATGTTTCAGTTGAGGATTTGGCTAACACACTAGAGAAAAGATTCGATAATGGCCATAGGGATGCTCCTATAATTCTCGAAAGTGCTTGCCTTAGCCAAAATTTTATTAGAAATTTATATGCTAATCTCTCAGAGTTAAATATAAGTAAAAATAAACAAATCCCACTACCTATTGCTGCTGGAGTATCTGAATATGGTCAATTTGGTTTTAGCGAAGGAGGAGCTTATGGTGATACTTTTCTAGAAGCGCTTCTCTCTAAGAACCGTACTGCAAAAATTAAGGATATTGTTCTCTTAGAAGAGGGGACAATGGAAAAAATGAATTCAAATATATCATTGTTTGTGCCACTGATTATAAAAAAAACAACAGGAAATGAGAAGAAGAAATCTGGGGATAGATATTACCAGATTGCAAAGACTGACCCAAGGCTTATACAAAATATTTTTGATAATCAGTACATTAATGATTTGCAAGCAGGGAAATTTGATAATACTACAGCTTCTTATTACGAGGCAGCTCAACCAGATCGGGCTAAAAAAATAAAGGAAATTCTGGAAAAAAAGAAAGAGGAAACATCTTAGACTATAGCTACTCGAACTCCGAAGAAATACTCAAACGATTTGATTGTCTCACGCCGAAAAACCAAGTGTTAAGATATAGTCACTTTCTCGAAGACCTGTGCCTCCGAAGCTCTAGCGAAGGGGTAAAGACAAAGAGATAATCACAAAAAACCACTCAGAAATGAGTGGTTTTTTGTGATGTAATAACTATTGACTAAACAGGATAAAAGTGTATAGTGTTAAAAAATTGTCAAATGAATATAAATAACGCAATTACCAAAACGGAAATTACCAGACCAATCGACATAGTAGGTGACTCTTATGAGTTGCGTCTTGCCGATCTGTCTACGCCCAAAAGGGTCCAGCAACTCGTTATCGATATAAAATCAATTAACCCTCGGAAACAAAAAATTAACATCAATGACTTGTTAGTTTTTATTCCCGAACAATGTCAACGTGAAGCCGTTATAGCACGTCTTTCAGAAGCTCTGCTTTCATCGAGTGATGTAGAAGCTAGGGGTTTATGGGAGGTATTAGCGGTGGATATAAGATATTCAATACTTATTCCTGATGAAGGATTGTTGAATATAGATATTGTTAGGAAACTTGATATTGAAGGTGGTGTTATACGTAACGCCTACCTATCGATAGTTAGTATTGCGCCTCCAGATAAAACGCCTTATGCGTATATTTATGGAAGCACAGAACCCAGCGATGCTATTGCTCTTACTGCTATTTTGGAGCAAATAAGGAAATTAAAACCAGAAGGTCAAATGCTCATCAAAGAATTTTTTGAAGAAATTGACATTCGGGTACTTTATTTATTTGCCATGAATGAAGCTGAGGCTTATGCCGAAAGCGATCCAGATGGTGGTGCCTATTTACAACTTGCTATGGAAGCAGATGACAAGATTCCTGAGCAGTTAGTCTTAACTGCTTGGATACAGTCCTATGTACCTGAAACTTTTGCTGAATTAAGAGCATCATTGCTAGATCATATCTGGCAGGAAAATCGTTCACTCTTTTGGAAAGGTTGGATTCGCCAAAATAGACCTACAGTAGATGAGGATTATTATGACGGAAAAGGCCAGTCAAAATTTGCTTCTAGTGCCGTGGGTACTGGAGTTAGTGATGAGGAGGTCCTCGACGACCTTTTAAAAAGGTGTGAGAACGGTGATTAAACAATTGGCGTGCGGTAAAATCCGCGCGCTTTTTTCTTAAACTTAAAAATTAAATAATGGAAGACACAACTGTTACTAACGATTCGACAAAAAATCCAATAGTTAGCCTTATTCCCCTTACAGCGCTTAAACAGCTGGCTCTTTTAAAAGAGTTGGGTGAGGAATTCACTAAGGAGCAACTCCTCAGAATCACTCGTATCTATTTTCCGAAGGCCTATAAAAGGGCTACTGGTTACAAAAAAGAGCAAAGTAAACAAAAGAAACTCCCAGAAATAAAAATGGAGGCCAGTGCAATCTCTGTGTTAGCTATGGTTGCGGCCAAATCATTGGATGTTAGTGTTAAGACGTTAACATCAGTGGATAAAATTGAAGAAGTTATTCTTCAAGGTACAGGTATCACCACTTTAGTTTCATGGCTTGATAAAAACAAAAAAGATAAAGATAGTATTTTGGACGCTAGTGGAAAACGACGCTTAGTGGAAATGTTCGCAGAGCTAAGATTTACACCAGAAACACAAGAGTATTTTTTCTCTTTTGAAAAGTTGAAGCGTATGATTGCAGACTTAAATGAATGGTTAAAGATTGTTGCCGCACTCAATAAAAACGCGGCTACTCAACCTCATTTTTTACGCCTTGCTTCCTCTAGTGGAAGCGGTGTTGTTTGGAGAAAAGAGAAGATTTATATGTCTCTTATTATTGGCATCACGCTTGGCAGAGAAAGAGCTTCGTTTTCGATTTCTGATATTTTGCAATTATGCAAAATAGTGAAAGAGGATAGTTGGGTAAAAGATATTAAAGAAAAACTCAGCTTAATTGTCGTTGATGATCTCAAAAGTAGTCTGGCTGATATTTCATCTATACAAAATATCATTGATGAAATGAATCTTTTCAAAAATAAGACTATTTTTTTCTATGCCAAGAAAATTCTGTGGGGAAAAAGCGACGAAGAGGGCTTGATACGCGATGCAGATGTGTTGTTTACATCAGGGGCTCTGGCAATAGGTAGATTTACAGGGCGTAAGTTTGATGAAGCCGCTTCGAAAGAGATAAGAAGAAAAATTAGTTCTAGTCTCGGAAACCAACCTATGACAGTTTCTTATCAGTTTATTACTGAGTACCCTTATTTGATTACGTGGTTTACTGAACAGGAATTTTTTCGGATGGCAATCATTGATCAGGTTAATGATAAAAAGTTGCAGGCCATTGCCGATACTTATGGCGTAGGTGAAGCATTTAAAAAATGTCTAGCCTATATTAACAAAACTGTGACTGTAGCAGAGGTGGTGATGGATATTATCAATAGTAAAGAGGTTTTTGGAACAAGCCTGAGCTTTTTTACCAAAAATAAATCGATGATGTCCAATAAGAAGCTGGCTGCTACCGATGTGCGTAAAAAAAGGTTATACAAGACAATTATGAATCATGCCAGTAGGGTATTTACCCCGAGGGCATTTGCAGATTGGATGTATTATGTTGAAAGTAAAAATCCGGATGTTGTCGTTGATCTGACTGGTATAGCGATATCTCATATTGCAGCAGCGTATTTGATGACGACCACTGAAAAGCGTGCTCTAACCATAACAAACTTTATAGAAAGTAAACCTTGGGGCAAGTATATTGATGAAAATGCCAAAGAGTACTTTAAGGCTAAAATTGGTAGTGTTAATCAAATTTCTGGCAAAAAGCCTCGTAAAACAAGAGGAAGAAGGTAGTTCTTTATACAGGACCGGTTACGACCGGTTCTTTTTTATTGCTATACTTA
>CAYJDV010000031.1:0-5449 GCA_964369095.1 uncultured Candidatus Saccharibacteria bacterium
ACAATTAAATATATGTTAGACATAAAAGCCCTAAAAACAGCCATAGAACAACTCGAAACTGAACGAAGAATCGGTCGTGACAAGCTCATTGACGCCATTGAGCAGTCTTTGGCTGCCGCGTATAAGAAAGAATACGGCAGAAAAGGCCAAGTTGTACGCTCTCATATCGACCTCGATGGCGGAACCGTTGCTTTTGACCAGGTCAAAACAGTAGTAGATGATACCCTTGTTCGCTTTGAAGACCCAGAAACTCAAACAATCGAACTTCCTGCAGAAGGCGACGAACGAGAGACTTTTAACGAAGAAAAGCACCTTTTACTCGAAGACGCTCTTATCATGAAAAGTGATGCTAAGATCGGAGACGAAATAGTATTTAACCTTGAACCAAAGGATGATTTCGGGCGTATTGCTGCTCAAACAGCAAAACAAGTGATCATTCAGCGCATTCGTGAGGCAGAAAGAAGCTCTATTATGGATGAATTCGGGAGCAAAGAAGGCGATATCGTCTCAGGCCACATCCAAAAGGTTGACCGTGGCAACGTTTTCATCGATTTCAACCGTGCAACTGGTGTTATCCCGACGACAGAGCAAATCCCAGGTGAACGCTATGTTCGCGGTGCTCGTGTTCGT
Source organism: uncultured Candidatus Saccharibacteria bacterium (assembly GCA_964369095.1). Classification (GTDB taxonomy): domain Bacteria; phylum Patescibacteriota; class Minisyncoccia; order Phycocordibacterales; family UBA9973; genus UBA4124. The sequence goes on from CAYJDV010000031.1 coordinate 631, forward strand.
GGATACCTATACCATGTCGAAGAATCTCCTCGTGGTATTTCACTCAAAATCTCTCGTACTCACCCAAAGTTCTTGGAAATGCTCTTTGCTCAAGAATCTCCTGAGATCGCCAACGGTGTAGTAGAGATCAAGGCCATTGCTCGAGAACCAGGAGCACGATCAAAGATCGCAGTTTATACAGAAGATGCAAACATCGACCCAGTTGGATCATGTGTTGGTCAGCGTGGTATCCGCGTCAGTACTGTTATGAACGAACTCTCTGGTGAAAAGATCGATATCATCGAATGGTCAGCAGACCCAATAGAATTTGTCAGCAAGTCACTCTCTCCTGCAAAGGTTCTTGAGGTAGTACTCGATGAAGCAGAACACAAAGCGAGTATCGAAGTAGCTCCGGACCAACTCTCACTCGCTATCGGTAAGGGTGGACAAAATGTTCGTCTCGCTGCCAAGCTAACTGGTTGGAAAATAGATATCAAAGGAACAGAGGTGCCAGCTGAAGAAGTATTAACAGAGAAAATAGAAGGTGAAGACTTTGTCCCACTAGCTTCTCTTGCAACAAACGATTCACAAGAAACTATTTCTGAAGAAGAAGTACTAACTGAAGTACAAGGATCAGAAGCACCAATCGAAACAGACAACGAATCAAACATCGACGGTATCACTACTGGCGAAATCATTACTAACGAAATAGAAGGAAAAGAATAATATGAGTACAAACCTTTGGCACGATATTCCTCTTGGTGAGAATCCTACACAATCTTTCAATTGTATTATTGAAATTCCAAGAGGCTCACATAATAAATATGAGATAGATAAGGCAACAGGAATGATTGCGCTTGATCGAGCAAACTACGATGGAACTCCATATCCGATGAACTATGCATTTGCTCCTCAAACACTTTGGGACGACGGTGATGCACTTGATGTATTAGTTATCACGACCTATCCACTTGATGTTGGAGTACTAGTCGCAGTGCGACCGGTAGCTATTATGGATATGATAGATAGCGGAGAAAGTGACGCCAAGATTATTGCTGTTCCGGTAAACGACAGACGTTTTGAAGAAATTCATGATCTCTCTGACTTAAATAAACATACCCTGAAAGAATACACTCATTTTTTTGAGAACTATAAAAATCTAAAAAGTGATGTTCCTGGAAAATACAAAGTCACTATCGAAAGTATTCGCGATAAAAAGGCCGCCACAGAAGCTATTGAAAAATCAATCGAACTCTATAAGGCGAAGTTTAGTAAATAAAAAATTTAAAAATCCTAGGACAATCCTAGGGTTTTTAAATTTGAATAAAAAAATCCCCGCACCAAATGCGGGGATTGAACTTTCACAAAGTTATTAAACATTTTCAATTTCACGTTTCTTACTGTCAGGTTCTTTAAGTGGAGCTAATCGATTAATCCAATAGTATCCCTTGTTTTCTCCTAAGGCTATTTTAAGTGCCTCGTAGCCTTCGTATTGGCTAAATTTTTCAACCTGTTTTATCTGTTCGATAACTTTTTTAATCATAACATCATCCTGATCATTAAGAATTCCTTCCAATTTATGTGCTGCAAATTGCAGAACGCCATCGAAAACTATTTTCATCTTAATATCAGAATGTTTTATTAGATCAATAAATTCGGCTTTTAAAATCCATTCTTTTGGAAAATTAACACCGGCGTCATCAAGTGAAGAAAGGTCGTACCAAGAAATTTTATCCTTAGCTTCATTAAGCTGTTTATACAACTTCTGGGCTTCCACTCTTTTCTGCTGAACTTTTTGTTCCTTTTGTTGCTCTTGAAACTCTTTCTTTTCCTGAAGGAGCTTATTTTGTTTTTCATTCTCCAGTTGTCTTTCTTCTTCTAACAATCTCTTTTTACGATTGTTGTTGATTTTTTTAACCACACAAAAGATTATAAAACCTAAAGTGATTAAACCCAGCAGATGCCAAAGATTGTAGCCATGATAGATAACAACTTCGGCTCCTGCAGAACCAACACCAATAAGAAAATCTACAAAACTACCACCTGCATCCATAAAGGCTTCACTGCTGCTTTGTATTCCATTACCGATTGAATTACCAAATTCAATTATGGTGCTTACAATAGAAGCGACAACCGAGATACCAACAATACCTAAACCAACATTTAATCTACTCACATTTCTCCCCAGCAAGTTATAAATTGTTCCGTCAAAAAAAGAAGAAACAAATAAAGCCATGGCAGTCGGAACCCAGATATACTGTGTTCCAAAGAATAGGTACATTTGTGCGGTTACTCCTAACAGAAAACAACCAGCGATGACACTCAAATAAACTCTGAGGTCTTTTATCACATAGTTAAACTTACTGTCTTTTACTTCATGAGAAATATACAAGACAATAAAAATAAGTAGTGCCCCTGCCAATAAGAATCCTCCGACAACACCAAAGGTGTTTATTTTCGCTGGAGAAAAAAACAATAGAACAGTCCAACTGGCTACAAGTGTAGCTACAATGGCTTGTTCCTGGTCGCCATTGTCGAATGGTCGATATTCATAACTATCATAGGCAACACCTCTGATAATTTTATAAATAACGAAAACAATAAGACCAGCAACCCCTCCTAAAAGAAGGGATTCGGTTAAGAAGGCAGTTAAGGCTGTCACAACAACAACTAATGCCGGGAAAAGAGTCCAATAAAGGACTTTTTGAAAAAGATTTTTTTTCATGTTTAATAATTTTTTAAATAACAAAAACGGTATCTTTAAGAGCTTTTAATCGCCCTACATCTGTCCGCAGACAGCTTTTAAGTGCCAACCGGTTACGCGCACTAATTTACTTATATAATAGCATATTTATTGAATAAAGTCAATAGTAACTTGTAAGGTTCCCTCTACCCAATCGTTATAGATTGTGTATAATAAAACTATGAAAAAGACCTTTATTTCTAGCTTTATAGCCATCCTCCTTATCGGAGCCCCAGCTTTTGCTCAAACATCTGCTGATTTGACTGCGTCTGCTACAAAAGAGACTAAGGAAGCTCCTGTAGTAAAAGAAGTGGCCCCTAAGCCAAAAGTTGAACCTTTGGCTATTCGCCGACAAAAGATTGAGAAAGATCTTCGTGCGACAGTTCTCAAGCTACAAACAGTTATCGACCGAACTCAGACCCTTATTGATTTGCTCAATAAAAATGAAAAAGATACAACTGAGGCTACAAAGCTTTTAGTAAATGCTCAAGAATCTCTTACAGATGCAACAACTGCTCTAGATATTTTCTCTGGTGTTGTTATCCCAGAAGTTAAGATCGATCTCAAATCTGCAAAGATGATGTCTGCAACTACTACTGAAGAAAAACCAGCACCTGCGTCACTAAAGGATCCACTAAAGAAAGCAGAAGATGCACTCAAAGAATCAAAAGCAAACATCATCGCTTCTATCAACGCTCTCAAAGAATCATTAGCAACTAAAGACTCACAATAAACTATGGACAACACCTCTATCGGTGAGATGAGCTTAGAGCAAATCCCAAAAGAACTTCGTCCAAATAAATACGAACACAAAAGCCCTTGGGCTTTCATTATTATCTTCATTGTTGCCATACTTTTTGGTATTTTTTATTTTGTTGAAACCAAAGACCAAGTAAGTGTCGTAGTTCCTGTAGTCAATGAGCAAACTCCTGCTCAAGACTCTCCGATCAGTGAGTCACCTGAGCTAACAAACGACCTTGAAGCCTCTGTCGGATCAATAGATATCCCCTCTTATTCTGAAGAATTGTAATTTTTGGTATTAATCTAACAGGTATGTTAGACTCTGCTAACTATGGATAAAATAAACAACTTGGAGATAAAAAACTTAGAAGGAAGTATGGTTGAAATCAAGGGAGAAATCTCTTGGGAGAACTTTGCAGTGTATGAAAAAAAGGCTTTTGAACGCCTCGCTGCTCATATAGAGATAGACGGTTTCCGAAAAGGAAACGTGCCAGAAGCGATCGCCAAGAAACAACTCGGAGATGAATTGATACTTTCAGATATGGCAGAAATGGCTATTCAAGAACTCTACCCTACCATCCTCGAAGAAAAGAAGATCGACGCCATCGGTCGCCCTGCTCTATCTATCACAAAGATGGCTCGCGACAACGCACTTGGATTTACTCTCACTACTGCTGTTCTTCCGGAAATTAAACTTCCTGACTACAAGAAGCTTGCCAAAGCAGCTCCTGCTTCAGAAGAAGTTTCTGTGACTGAAGAAGAAGTAGATAAGGTTATCGAAGATCTTCGCCAGATGCGCGCATACGGGCACGTACACAGTGAAACAGATAAACATGAACACACAGAAGAGCTTCCTGAAGTAAATGATGAATTTGCCAAGAGTTTTGGTGCCTTCAAAGACCTCTCAGAACTTCGTGCCAAGATCAAAGAAAACGTCCTTCGAGAAAAAGATCAAAATGAAAACGACAAACGTCGCATCACTATCATGGATAGCATCATCGCCGAAGCGAAGTTTGATGTGCCAGCTATCATTCTGCAATCAGAACAAGACAAAATGATTGCTCAGATAGAAAGTGATGTCACTCGTAGCGGTATGGAGTTTGATGCTTATTTGAAACAAGTAAATAAAAGTCGTGCCGATATCGCTGAAGAATTCAAGGGTGAAGCAGAGCGCCGAGCTCGTTTCCAAATGGTTATCAACGCTATCGCCAAAGATATGGAACTCAAGATCTCTGAAGAAGAAGTAGATAAAGAAGCTGAGAAGCTTATGGCCCAATACCCAGGAGCCGACCTCATGCGAACCAAAGCTTACGCTGACATGATCCTCGTCAACGAACGCATCCTCTCTATGCTTGA
>CAYJDV010000032.1:0-5030 GCA_964369095.1 uncultured Candidatus Saccharibacteria bacterium
CCAAAGCTTACGCTGACATGATCCTCGTCAACGAACGCATCCTCTCTATGCTTGAGTCACAATAATATTAATAAAAAATAAAACCACCGTTTCTGGTGGTTTTTGGTTTTAATAGTTTTCTTCTTCAACCAAATAAAGCACTTTCCGCCTCGGCTTCTTTGTCTGTAATAAGAAAAGTGTGTGATGCTGGTAGTGGATGCTCAGGTGTCAAAAGATCAAATTCTTTTAATTTCTTAAAAAATGCTCCTTTATTAATTCGAAATCCATTTGAACTTTCTGAGCCTGAAAAAATAATTTTATTTATCTTTTCTTTAAAATCGTCGGTAATTTTAAAATTAGGAAAAAGTGTCTGGAAAAATGATAGGTCGGTAATTTTAAAAGCGGTGTACATAATTAGTAGTTTTAGTTTTCTAAACTATACCACTTATAAGGTTTACGTCAACTCATTTTGGCTTTTGAGTTAAAATGACGTATAGTAACAATACACGGATATTCTGTTTTGGCTGGCTTCCCTATTATTTATTTTTAATTTTTATACTTATGTTAATACCAACCGTTATCGAAAAAACTTCTGGAGGTGAACGCGCGTACGATATTTATTCACGGCTTTTAAAAGATCGAATCATTTTTCTTGGTGGACCAATAGACGACCAAGTAGCGAACCTTATCATTGCTCAATTTCTCTTTCTTGCAAATGAAGATTCTAAGAAAGATATTTATCTTTATATCAACTCTCCCGGCGGATCAGTTACTGCAGGACTTGCGATACTAGATACTATGAACTTTATCAAACCAGATGTGTCTACTATCTGTGTTGGCATGGCTGCTTCTATGGGTTCACACCTTTTAGCTGGTGGTAAAAAAGGCAAAAGATTTGCACTTCCAAATGCTGAAGTTATGATCCATCAACCACACGGAGGATTTGAAGGACAGGTCACCGATATCGAAATTACAGCCAAGCAAGTTATCAAACTCAAAGAACGACTCAACGAAATCTTTGCCAAAAATACTGGTCAGAAACTATCACAAATCAAATCCGACATGGAGCGAGACTTTTATATGGATTCAGAGGAAGCCAAGAAATACGGTATCATCGACGCAGTTATTACCAAGAACCCTGGCGTAAACTAGTCTATCTATGAACCCTATATTACTCGCTGTCGGCATGCTTCTTGCGGGAGGTATCATTGGATATAGTATCCGCGCTGTTATATTTATACTTCGAAAAAATTCTCTAGAAATCTCAGTTTCAGAGCGCTTGATACATGCCAAAGAACAAGCGCAAAAGATCTTAGACGAGGCTCAAGAGAAAGCGGAATCTTCTTGGACAGAATTACGTGAAAACAAAAAGCAACAAGAACAAGAACTCAAAATCACAGAAGACCGATTGATCAAAAAAGAATCATTGCTTGATCTACGTCAAAGCGAGCTCGATAGTCGAGCCAATTCTGTTGAACAAAAACTTCTTAGTGCGGAAACATATGTGAACCAAGCAGAGTCTCTTGTTAAAGAACGCATCAAAGCACTTGAAGCACTTTCAAACTTTTCTCAAGAAGATGCTCGCAATGCCCTGATCATCGATACTCAGAAAAAATACGAAGAAGATCTAGCAGTTCGAAGTACTAAACTCGAACACACTATGACTGAGACACTCCAAGACCGTGCCAAAGAAATACTGATGACTGCTATCCAGCGTCTCTCAGTGCCGACAACCAACGCGCTCACCACTGCTAGTGTCGCTATACCAAATGATGAAATCAAAGGGAAAATCATCGGAAAAGAAGGCCGCAACATCAGAGTCTTTGAACGTGTAGCTGGTGTAGAACTTTTGATAGACGAATCCCCTGGTTTCATTGTGGTTTCTTGTTTTGATCCAGTTCGCCGAGCTATTGCCACTCATGCCCTCGAAGCCTTGGTCAAAGACGGACGCATCCAACCAGCTCGCATTGAAGAAGAACTCGAAACTGCCAAAAATAGCATCCATGAAATCATGAAAGAAAAAGGTGCAGCTGCAGTTTATGAGTGTGGTATTTTCAATCTCGACCCTCGTGTTGTCGCTATCCTCGGTCGACTTCATTATCGAGCAAGTTATGGACAAAATGTCTTACAGCACTCTATCGAAATGGCACACGTCGCTGGTATGTTGGCAACGGAACTCGGTGCTGATGCCTACATCGCCAAAGCAGGTGCGCTTGTCCACGACATCGGCAAAGCTTTAGATCACGAATTTGAAGGTACTCATGTAGAAATAGGAGTAAAGATGCTCCGCCGTTTCGGCACAGACGAACGCATCATCTCTGCGATGAAGAGTCACCACGATGATTGTCCTCACGAATCACTTGAAGCTGTCATTGTCCAAACCTCCGACATGATTTCCGGAAGCCGACCTGGTGCTCGCCGTGATACGGCAGAGATGTATATCAAAAGATTGCAAGAACTCGAAAGTCTGGCTAGTAGCTTTGAAGGCGTGGAGAAAGCTTATGTCTTGCAAGCCGGAAGAGAAGTACGCATCTTTGTTCATCCACAAGCTATATCAGATATGGAGTCCAAGACTCTGGCCCGAGATATCGCACTGAACATCGAACGCGACCTTCGCTATCCCGGACAAATCAAAGTGACCATTATTCGTGAAACTCGAGTCATAGATTACGCTAGATAGTTTCTCAAATAAAAAAACCACCCAATGGGTGGTTTTTTTATTAATGATTAAGCGGCTATTTTATGAACTTCCTCAATACATTCCTTAATAGGAACCCGGCGACAACTATCTATAACTTCTGGGCTGGCACTTGCTACAGCATTCTTAGCCATTTGAACCTCATCTGGTGAAACACTCAGAGCTTCAGGATCACCTAAAAAGCCATCCAAATAGGTTGTCCATCGGCAGTTATATCTTCAGGAACCTTCTCAATTAAATTTTCATTTTCCATATATTTAATTAAACTACACATCGATCATTTATGCAAAAGGCTACAGAGATAAAAAGTTTTTTAGCGTCTTCATTAGATTTTTAGTGACCTCTTCTCTTTTAGGTTTTAAACTTTGCTTTAAACTTTGAGCCTCCGCCAATTCACTTTTCTTTTGATCTAGCAGCTCTTCAGTAACCTCAACATTTCCTACCAAAGTACTAAATTTAACCCCGTGAACTGCTTCTGAATTTTTTGCCCCTTGAAGTTTATTTGCATACTCTTCTATTTGCTCTTTCAGGGAGTCAATCTTTTTATTTAAAATAAATTTATCTTCATGTACAATTGGTCGCTCTAACTTCCCTTCTGTTGAAACAGTTACCGGGTTCTCGTTTACCTCACTCATAACTTCAACTGATGCGACAGGTTCAATTTGTGGCTCTTGTGACATATAAAAAGTATAACAAAAATAGACTACAAATGAATTGTTTGTTAAGGTACTGAGAACATGATATTCTGAGGATTATATGGAAAATCCACCAAGAGAAGAGATTTTAGAATCTTCAGAAGAAATAGAGAATACCCAAGAATCACGAATTCCACAGCAGGAAATCCTTTTTAGGCAATTTATAGAAAGTAAACTTTTTTACTCATTTTCTAAAGAATTAGAAACTTTTGGATATAGCGATCAACAACTCGAAGACTTCTATAGATTCATTGGTTTATTAAAACATACCGACAAACTGACCCTTCTTGCCTTCCCTTGGGAGCTAAAGCAAAGAGCTTTTCCTGCATTTAAAAAGAAAATAGACTCTGGTGAATTAAAAGTTGAGGAAGCTTTCACAAAAATACTTGAGGCTAGTAAATCTCAATCAAGGCAAGTGGCTTACCACTGCTCAAACCAAGAAATATTCCCAAAAGAAGAAAATGATGGGCAGGGTAAAAAAGTTGAAACATGGGTAATAAAAGGCACAGAAAATGATCATAGAGATAACGATTTACCTATGGCTTATTATAGTTTTGACTACCACAATTTATATAGAACAAAAAACCCTAAGTTTATTTATATAGTAAGTATACAAACCCATGAAAAATCAGGTCACCGTAAAGATGGAAATATGATCTGGGGAAGGGCACCAAGCCTTACTGTCATAGATAAAATTAATATTAAAGAAGCAGACGAATATATAAATCAAAAACAAGAAGAATACTCTGAAGAAGAAAAACAGGCTGCATAATAGCAGCCCGTCGTTTAACTGTTTGGAATAGATTTAATAAAGAACACGCATTCTTTCACTGTGTGCGAATGTAATAGTTTTTTTACCATTTCTTCGTCTTTCAGTAGATTGAGTAACTCCTCTTTTCTATTTTCCCTTTTCATAATACTTCTTATAAGCGCCACAGCGTTTACAACTGAAAGATAGTTAATTTTTTTCTTTCTTGTTAGAGTTTTTGGGAAGGGTAAGGACTTACTATCTACTGCTTCAAGAATTGCTTGAAGTTTTCGATTTTTTTTCATTCTAAATAGTTTGAATTATCATAACATGGTTTATTAAAATAGTCAAATATCTCTCCCTATATTGTTTAAAACATCGTATAATAAAGCCATGTTTGCACCCAAAGAAACTTTTTCATCACAAGAGCAAGAGATTGCACATATTTCTGCTGAATCTCAAAAATCCTACATCCTTCAAGAAACACCTAAAATGTCTCTTGAGTCAGCCACTCGTAGCACTATCGAAAAGTACGCCAATGCTTCTGCGCAAGATTTCTTGCATGAAACCCGAGTTCTACCAGAACACCAAGCAGAACACATCACACTTCGCCTGCGCCCAGAGAACCATGACAAGAAAATAGAAGAGCTCTTTGCTCTCATGCTCGACAAAGGTATCAAGAATGCTCTTGATGTTGTCAAAAAAATGGATGACCCACACCTAGAAGATGACTTTCATCGATTTTTGGTTCAGTATTTACATACAATAGGAGCTATTCCTGGACTTAAGGAATCTGACAATCTACACAGAGACCTCAGTCACACACTTTTCACAGTTGTCTTGCCAACAGATCCCCAAGCAGATAAAAAAGAAGATGATTTCAAGAAAAAAATCGCCGGCATGGGACAGC
>CAYJDV010000033.1:0-4971 GCA_964369095.1 uncultured Candidatus Saccharibacteria bacterium
TCAATATTTCAAAATAAAAAAATCCCTCACCATATCGGTGGGGGATTTTTGATGTGCGATATCGTTTTACCTTGTGTAACGAACGATTTTAAAATTGTGTGAATTTCTTTCATCTGCAGATACTTCCTGCAACAATTCTTTGTTCCATAGCGAGTAATCAGGTGCCGGGAAAAAAGTATCACCATCAAAATCACCTTCAACTTCTGTAGCAATGATTTCGTTAACATATAGTGAATCACTTTCTTTCAATGAAAGAGCTTCCCGGTATATCTCAGCACCGCCAATTACAAAAATCTTTTTCCCAATAGTAATTCCATCGAAATCATACAAATCATACACACCACCAAAAGAATGGCACACGAATGTATAAAAGTGTTGTGGTACTGGCTGATACCGAGGTTCTTGTCGGGAAAGAATATAGTTGAATCGATCGGGTAATGGGCGGTATTTTACAGGGAAGGACTCATAGGTTTTTCTTCCCATAATCACGACGCTACCTTTATTATGGTCCATCGTTAATTCTTTGAAATGAAACATGTCGGTAGGAAGTTTCCATGCAGGCAACTTACCATCTTTACCAATAACGAAATTGTTGCCGTAAGCAACTGCAATTGTCATTTTATACATATGTTAATAATTTTCCTCAATACTACACTGATATTTAGATTTGTCTAGACCTTTGACTTCTACCTTTTTTGGCGTAGTATCAAAATCAAATAAACAATTTCATAAACCTAAATTCTTTAAAAATGGAAAGGAAAGTAAAAATACTTCAAATTCTTAATGATGGCGTTAACAAAGAAGACCGTCTTATTACAGATTATGAAAAACTTCAATGGGTAATCGGAGTATTACAGGCGGAAGGTCTCAGGGTTGGATATACCAGTGGAGTATACGACATGTTCCATGTTGGGCATGCTATATACCTTGAAAAAGCAAAAGAAGCATGTGATGTCCTTGTTCTTGCAATAGACTCTGATGAGTTGGTTAAAAAAGATAAAGGACCTGACAGACCAATTGTAAGTTTGGAAGAGCGCATTGATATTTTGGTCAGAAACAGATCTGTTAATATTGTTACTATAAGGAATTTAGGGGATGACCCCTTTATGCTTATAAAAATGATAAAGCCAGATATACTCGTATTTTCTGAAACTACACAGGACAGAAGACCAAATTTTGTTCAGGAAATGAAAGAGGCGTACAAAGATGATGTTAAGGATATTGTTGTGTTACCTGCTCAAGCAGAAACATCAACAACTGCCAGGATTCGCACTTTGGCTTTAGACGGCTCTAAACAGCTCGGTGAAAAAATTACCGCAGTAATTAATGAACACTTTAAATAAAAAAAGTAATCATGAAAAAAGCGATTCTTCTTTACATGCCGGTTGTCCATCAAGGGTATATTTCACTTATTGAAAGACATTTACCGGCAGATGTTATTCTTATTAACGGGAAAAGTCTCGAATCAATAGATCCTGTTATTGCAGATCGATTGACTCGTGATATACGCTGTATACCAGCAGAAGGTGTGGCTGTATATCTTGACTATAAGTTTCCGTCGACAAAGATCAGGACTCTTAAGGTGTCAGACGATGTCTTCTTCCTCGAAATGTACGATAATATCGTCGCTCTTGATGAAGATATTTCTTACGCCATAAAGAAGGTACTTCCTGAAACAATCCGGTTTCATTTTGATGATCAGTTTTTGCGTTGGGATTGGTCCCAAACCAATATTCCAAAATCAGTTACCGATGGCCAGTTTCCGGTTACGACCAATGAGCAAGATCGTTTCTTTATGCAAATTGCTGAATTTGAAAGTTTCAAGAGTTCAGATATTTGGCGTAGAGTTGGTGCACTTGTGCCTTATGGTGACAATAAATCCTTGGTGACCTTCAATAAACATATGCCGACAAACGATGCCCCGTACATAAACGGTGATCCACGTCTCAATATGAAGCCTGGTGAAAAACCTGATATTTGTTCTGCCATACATGCTGAAGCTTCGCTTATTAGCGCAGTTGCCAGGATAGAAGGTGTATCACTTGAAGGTAAAAGTATTTATGTGACGACATTTCCTTGTCCGGTATGTGCCAGAATGATTGTTGAATCAGGAATTCGTAAGGTGTTCTTTAAGGAAGGATATTCAGTAATGCTCGATGCTGCTGACGTGCTAGTCTATGCAGGTGTTGAAATTTTTCAGGTAAAATAAAAACAGTCCCGTTACAAACGGGACTTTTTCTTTGATTATTTTTGTTCTGAACCAAACCAAGCAGCAACGGTGTGCCCATCTTCTGGTTCAATGATTTGGGCGTGCAATCTTTTAACTGATGCTCCTGATTTTTTTGTATCACCAAAACGCATAATGAGACCTCCTCCGCTTATTTTGTATATATCACAGATATAAGCAGATACAGATATAAGATCGCTCATTTCAGCGATACTTATTTCATCTAAGGTTTCTTTATATTTTTGGCAAACAATGACAAAATGTCTTTTGGTTCCAGGGTAAGGATGTTGGTTCTCAAATACGAACCAGTGTTTTGTTTCGTACAGAATCTCTTTTTTATCGAAATTCATAAGGTGTTCTTTTGAGAACGGGTCTACTCCTTTGCTGATTATTTCCTCGAGCTTTTTTTTGTATTCAGGGGTTCGGGCATTATTTGGGTCGACAAATATTTTATTGTTCATAATTTAGCTTTTCATCACTTTACTCTAAAAGTAAAAAAAGTCCACCTTTTGGGTGGACCTGCTTTTAAACAACAGAAGGAATAAACATTTTTTGATGTGGATCATAATCCTCAAGTATAAAGTCTGATTTACGAAAATCAATCAATGACTTGATCTCTCTTCCAGGTCTTAAATAAAGACTTGGAAGCGTTCTGGCTTCACGTTGAAGAAGTTTTTCTACTGCCTCAAATTGAATATCATAAATTTGAGGATTTGGAAGAAAGTGTGTATACCATTCAAACTTTAAGTTTGCGATATAGGCAACCATCATACCAAATGCTACCCACTCAGAAAGATTTAATACTAATCCTACAGGGGTATCTGCAGATCTCTGATACACAGTCATGTTCATAGTTCTATCATCCATAGTGTCGAATTGGATAATGTTTCCATGGCATGGTGCCACTACTACGTTACGTGGCGACCCTTGTTCAGCGTCACCCATAGCAAGCGGTGTGTACCAGGTCGTGATTAAATTTGTGCGAGCAAATGGATTTTTCAGCATTTGTTTTTCCAAAGCTGATACTTGATTGAATGTTCTTCCGTCAAGCATTGGCATGCCGGTGAGTATGGATCCGTAAGAACCGGGACCAAGATCTCCTTCAGCTAAACCCCAAACATCACATTTTTCTTTTGTCACCCAACGTTCCCAGAATATTTTAGGGCAACCAAATGACATAAGCTCTTCAAGTGTGCGTGCTCCATTAATGAAACCTACCATTTCTCCGATTGCTCCTTTATAAGAACTACTTAGATCTCTAACTGGTGTTATTGGAACGCCATTAGGTAAGTAGTACTGAAGCATTTGGCCTGGAGATTCAAGACAATATTTGTGTCCATCATCTTTGTTTGTTTGTACTTTTGCATGGTAACTTGTTTTTTGTTTACCATGAGAAATTACATTAGAAAGAAGATTTTCATATTGATTGTCCGGTTTACGTTCTCCAGGTAATCTGTAATCAATGATTCGTTTTTCCATTTTTTTAAGTTTCCTTCACTTTACTTTTAAATAACAAAAAGTCAAATTGCCAGTAATTAGATTGACAGAGACTATCAAGTATCGTAATGTCTGTGTGATAGATTTAGTTCTCACTCAATTAAATAAAAACTATATGTTTGTAGTATTTAGTAGACAGAAAAGCTTGGATACTCCTGGAGAAGGATTTATCCCATTAGGCCTAACTTCGAATCCTGGAGCGGCGCTGAGTATTGCTCGACGTGCTCGAGCTGGCGAATATGGACCAATTATCCATACTGTACTGATATATGATCTTGAAGAAAATAAGCCGTATGATATGTCTAATTTCAACGGAGAAAGTATTTCACCAACTTCGTATATCACCTTTAGAAAGATTGATTCAGAAGATTGGACGGAAGTATTTTTTGACAAACTCCGGTGTTTCGATCGTCGTCCTATAAGTAGAAGAAATAAAAAAGCCTCTACTGGAAAATTTAAAGCGGTAGTTACTTTTGAAAATGGCTTACTTATGCAAATAAGTGATGATGTTGACACTGTTGATGAAGCTTACGCTCTCTGTCTTCAGGTTGTCGGTACTCAAAAGCTCTCTTTTGAAATATTTAACGATCGAGGTAAGTTAGAATTTGGGAGAAAAAGTCCGGTACGAAAAGTCATCAAAAGTTAGTTTTAAAAAAGCTAAACCACCACGTAATTAAAATGAATTAAGGGTGGTTTTTTTATTTGTAATAAATGCTAGAATCCTTTCATGTATAAGGCTATAGAAGAGGGAATAAATAAAGCTCTCACAGACCTAGGACTACCCGAGGTGGCTTTTTCTCTGGAACACCCAAAGGAGCTTTCTCATGGGGACTATATGACCAATGTAGCTCTTATTGTTGGTAAACAAATAGGTGAGAATCCTGTAGAAGTAGCAAAAAAAATCGTTGAAAAAATACAGACCCTTCGGCAGGCTCAGGATGAATTTCAGGTTGCTGAAATTCAAGTTGCCGGTCCTGGTTTTATCAACTTCATTTTGAAGCGAGAAGTTTTTGTAAAAAGTTTGGTTGATGCGCAAGACAAAGAGTGGGGGAACACAGAAGTATATAAAGGAAAAAAGATTTTGGTAGAGCATTCAAGTCCAAACCTTTTCAAGCCATTTCACATCGGGCACTTGATGAACAATACCGTAGGAGAGGCAATGTATAGATTGGCGAAATCTTCTGGCGCACAAGCGACACCGATATCATTTCCATCTGATATATCTCTGGGAGTAGCGAAAGCAATAT
>CAYJDV010000034.1:0-4963 GCA_964369095.1 uncultured Candidatus Saccharibacteria bacterium
GACAGTGCTCAGTACTAAAATGTTTGGTAAAAATAAAGAACATCTAGAATGTGTTGTTGAGGACCCAACAGGCAAAGCCACTGCGTTTACTTTTTTTGTGGATGAAGATATGAAAAAGAAATTCACGGAAGGCGCAACTGTTTCTTTCAATGGAGCACTTGAAGCTGGCTGGAGAGGGGGAGTGAGGATCAGAATTCAATAACTGGCTCTGCTATAATAAAGCAATGAAAACACTGACTATCTACACTGACGGAGCTTCGAGAGGAAACCCAGGACCTGGAGGTTGGGGAGCAGTTATTTTAGTAGATGGATATGCGATGGAGATTGCAGGAGGAGTGAAGCATGCCACCAACAACCAAATGGAACTTCAGGCAGTACTAGAAGTGCTCTCTGACAGCGGTGCAAAGGCTCACAAAGGTCCTGTAGTGGTTTATTCTGATAGTTCATATGTCGTTAAGGGTCTCACCTCATGGGTCTACGGCTGGGAGAAAAAAGGTTGGGTGACTATGGCCAAGACCCCAGTTGAGAACAAGTCGATATGGCAGGAGTTGTTGGTGCTTTTGAAAGAATATGGAGATCGGCTTTCAGTAGAGAAAGTAAAAGGGCATGATGGTGATTTATATAATGAGCGTTGTGATGAGCTCGCAGTTGCGGCAGCACTTGGGAAAAAAGAAACACATTTCAAAGGTTCACAAAAAGACTACGATAAGTTTCTTGTAGATATCGGTACGACGATAAAAAAATCTGCTCCAAAGAAAAACAAAAAAGAAACAGGTCCAGCTTATTCATATGTTTCATTTGTAAACGGCAAAGTTTATGCCGACAAGACCTGGAAAGAATGTGAAGCTCGAGTGAAGGGGGCAAAAGGCGCTAAGTATCAAAAGGTATTTTCAAAGGCTGAAGAAACTGGTTTGGTACAGGATTATACCTTGAAGACACTTTTATAAAATAAAAAACCCACAATATAACATTGCAGGCCTTGTCTCTTTTATAAGTTTTTATTTTTCAACATCTTCTATAATTTCTATAAAACGAGATTGTAAAGCTTCTAAGGTGTTTGGGGGTAATTTAACTTCCATACCAAAACATTCTTTGTCGTCTGAATTTGGCATAATTTCTGTACAGACACCGTTCAGTTTCTTAGAAGCGGCAACAAGTTCAACAACCTTGTTGATTGGTAAGTTGCAAACACTATAATTTGCACTAGTACAAGTGAATTCAATAGTTTTTTTACTCATGATTACTCTTTTTAGTTTTTCTTGATACTAACCTTTTGAAAAAGTTTGTCAAATAAAAAAAATCGGAACAAAGTGTCCGATTTAAAATAATTAAAATATATTAATCCTTTGAAACTAAATCTTCCGGATTTGGAAGACCAAAAAGCCTCCGTTCCTCCGGCAGTAGCTTTTCCATGGCACGCGCCTTCACATTTGCCAGCTTGTTAATTTCATCAACAAGCTCAAAATCTTCATCGCTCCCTATAACAATAATTATTTTATTGTCAGTTAAAACAGGAACTTCTTTAATGTCTGAGTAGAATGAGCCTTGGTTTTGCGCTTTTACTACTTCGGCTAAACTTTTATCTATGTATAGCTCTTTGTAGTTGAAACCTTTTCCGTCGTCGCTTGTTCCTATCGCGAACATAGTAGACACATTAAGGTTGGGCAAGTTTTGACCAATAAGGTCTTTTGTTTTTTTAAGTTCCATGTTTTAAGTTTTTCTTGATACTACCTTTTTGAAAAAGTTTGTCAATTTTCGTATACTTTACTCATGTTGATACTCTTTTGTATCAGTCTTATTTTGGGGGCGACGTTGTATAGCATTTTGGATGTTTCACTTTTATATATAGGTATTGCAAGTGCTCTTTGGGGTACACTTTTTGTTTTAGTGTTTAGGAATAAAAAAGCTTTGGTCTTAGGGATAGCTCTTGGCGCTACGGTCATTCTCGGAGCACTACGTTTTTGGGTGATACCTCAGTTTCAAATACCTCTTGGTAATCAGGCTCTCACGGGGGTTGTGAAAAGTGTTGACGAGAGGCTTGATAAAACCTTGTTAAAAATTCGAGTCGATCCTTCGGCGAGTTCAGGACAAGTAGATATACAAGTCACTCTTCGTGAGAAACAAGAACTCTTGCCGGGAGATAAAGTCTCAGTTCGTGGCAAAGTGGAACTGCCAGAAGACTTTCTCACGGAGACCGGTAGAACTTTTGATTATGATCAATACTTGGCGAGTAAGGGAGTAGAAGCAGTGATGGGTTTTGGTCAGGTGGTGAAACTAGAAGACGGAAAGTTTTCTTTTGGGCGTATTTCAACAGTTGTCAGGTTTTGGATTGCTGGAGTTTTGGGGACGCATATATTGTTCCCAGTGGATGGTATAGTCGCTGGTATGTTGGTCGGTTTTCAGGGAGGGATACCGAAGTATCTCTCCGATATTTTTCGTTACACAGGCACACTTCATACACTCGTGCTATCTGGTTACAACATTACAGTTCTTGCTGGTTTCCTGGGACTACTGTTTCGGCGCATGCCGTTTCGTATAAAAACCATTCTCATCGCAGTAGGAATTGTCAGTCTTGTAGTCATCAGCGGGGCTGGGGTGGCAGCGGTGCGAGCAGGGATCATGGGTAGCATAGCGCTCTTTGCTGGCATGTCCCTTCAAAATTATAAAGTTTTCAGAGCACTGCTTTTGGCATTTTTATTTTTCTTTTTTACATCACCACAAACCATATTTGTTGATCCGGGATTTCACTTATCATTTCTAGCGACTATATTTATAGTTCTACTACTGCCGATACTAAATGAAAAAATAACTTGGATCCCAGTTTATAAGAAAGTAAATCTGCGTGAGCTTTTAATCCTTGCCTGCGGACTACCTCTTTTCATGTTGCCTTACACTATGTATTTTTCGGGATTGTTTCCAATAGTTTCACCTTTGGCAAATATTTTCCTTGTACCTGTTATCCCGATACTTATGCTTGGAGGTTTGGCGGTTGTAGTTTTTTCATTCATCCCACTTATAGCAACTTTTGTCGGAACAATAACTAGCTTCATCGGGATATTTTCTATCAATGTTCTGACGTTTCTAAATACTTTGCCTCAATGGCAAACCCCACCGCTTTCGGGGTGGGGAGTGAGTATTTTCTATGCCGTTTTATTTGTTTTGATTTTCAGAAAAGAAATATCTATTTATTTTGAACATCTGCGAAATTCTTTTCAACGACAGACCAGTTAAGGTTCTTGAAGAAATCCTCTACGTATTGTTTCTTACCAGAAGGTTGGTAGTCAGCAACATATGAGTGTTCCCACATATCGAGTGCGAGTATCATGTGTGCACCATTTAATTGCCCGAGATGTTGTTCGTCTACCCATGAAGCCAACATCTTGTCTTCCTTTTTGTCATACCAAAGTACTGCCCAACCGATACCACGAGTCAGCGCCAAGGCAGTGAACTCTTTTACAAATGTTTCATAAGACCCGAAAAGTCCGAGCAATGTTTTGCCGAGCTCACTTTCAGGATTCATCGCCGTTGCGCTTCCTTCTAAGGAAGAGAAATAAACCTCATGATTTCGCATCCCGTTGTATTCGAAACTAAAACGTCGAAACATCTCACCTGTTAGATAAGCATCCTTCTCACTATCAAGAACTGCCATCTTTTCTATGATGCCATTGGCATTTTTGACGTAACCAGCGTAGAGCTTCAAGTGTTCTTCTATAGTTTTTGCGCTAATACCGACTAACTCTCCGATTTGGAATTTTTGTTCTGTAAACATGTTTTTGTTTTGAAAATATAAATGTGTATTTCGTGCTGTCGGTATTTTTCTGCTGAAAAATAACCTGATTTTCGGCTCAGTCAGCCTCAAAACACACCACTTAACACACATTTATATTTTCACTTTATTTAATAATGAAGAAAACAGATATTGTTTCGAGAAAAGCCTCGGTAGGAGTGACTGACGACGGACGGAGATAATTCTTTATCAAAAGAATTTCGTGCTTTTCGGCGGAGCAATATCTGTTTTCTGAATGTGCGCTACACTTATTATACATTATGACTAATAAAGGAGCTCGACTTGGACTGATGCTTATAATAACCCTGGTTTTAGGGGGACTTTCTCTTATTCCTAAAAAAGTACCAACTTTATCTCGAGCAAAAGTCCATATGTTAAATGTCGGCCAAGGTGATAGCTTCCTCATTGTTGCTGAAGATGGAACTCAAATATTACTCGATGGCGGACGAGATGCAACAGTGCTCACCGAGCTTTCAAAGGTCATGGCTTGGAATGATAAATACATCGATGTCGTCATTGCCACACATCCCGATGCTGACCATGTCGGTGGCTTGGTGGATGTTTTAAAACGATACAAGGTTGGATTATTTTTAACGAGCGATGTCGTTGCTGATACTCAAATATACAAATCTCTTATCGAAAGCATCATTGATAAAAAAATACCTGCGTATTATGTACGAGCAGGTATGAATTTAAATCTGGCAGACAATACTGATTTCAAGATTTTATTTCCTGATAGAGACACACATACTTGGGAGACAAACACTGCTTCTATGGTAGGGAGATTGCAGATAGGAGATAGGTCTGCACTTTTTACTGGTGATTCACCCATATCTATCGAAAAGTATTTAGCTCAAACTATTCCTCAAGACCTCGATGTTGATATTTTGAAACTCGGTCATCACGGCTCAAAGACGTCAACAAGTACAGAATATTTACGAGCGACAACACCAGAGCTCGCCCTTATCTCTGCTGTAGTAAACAACAGTTATGGCCACCCGCATAAAGAAGTTTTGGATCTCCTAAAGAAATTTAATATCCCATTTGTTTCTACTCAAACAGAAGGAACTTATACTCTCGAGACTGATGGTCTGAAATGGTTTAGTAATTAAAGATCACTCTTCTTCAGGTTTGTTGTATCTATCTGTATAGCGTGTTTGCCCCAGTGGATGCGGT
>CAYJDV010000035.1:0-4894 GCA_964369095.1 uncultured Candidatus Saccharibacteria bacterium
AGAAATCCAAATAATCCAATATTTAATCTCAACAATGCACGTATAGCTCTTATAAAAAAGGATACAGCAGGTGCTTTTGCTGAAATTGAAAAAGCTTTAGTTCTCAAGCCAAATTATCTAGATGCTTTTGTATTTAAAGGGCAGATAGAGCAATCACAAGGTGAAAGTGGTGCGATAAAGAATCAACTACTTAAATACGTTGCCGTTGCTCCATATGATGAACAAGGATATATATTGCTAGGTAATGCAAACATTGCTCTTAAGAATTACTCTGATGCGTTAGATGCGTTCTCTCAAGCTAGACAAATCAATCCAGCTAATGCAAATACATATCTATCTTACATAGGAACACTGGAGCTCAGTGGAAATAAAACAAAAGCTATTGAAGAGTTAGAAAAATTTAGAAATCAATTTCCTTCGGTTACCGGAGTTGATGAGCAAATCAAAAGAATAAAAAATGGTACAAGTACCACAACAACTCAAACAGATATAACAACAGAGAATTAATTTAAATTAAAAACTATGGTCTCGAAGCTTATAAAGCTACTAAATAAAGACATAACAACAATGAACCAGGCCGCCCTGGTTCTTGCTGTTTTTTCAGTATTGTCTCAATTTATTGGCTTGTTCCGCGACAGGTTCTTGGCTTCTGTAGTTGGACCTTCTCAATCCCTTGATGTTTATTATGCGGCATTTCGTGTTCCAGATTTTATCTACACATCATTTGCTTCACTGTTTTCTGTAACAGTACTTATTCCATTTATAATGTCCAACATTAAGAAAGGGGATGAGAAAGAAACTCAAAGATTCTCAAACTCTTTACTCTCAGCTTACTTCTTAGGAATGGCAGCGATATCTGTAGTTGTTTATTTTCTGATGCCTTATCTTTCTCGTGTTGTTTCTCCTGGTTTTTCTGTAGCACAACATGAAAATCTAGTATTCTATACACGTATTATGCTTTTGTCGCCATTTTTGTTTGGTATCTCTAGTCTCTTTAGTGCTTTCACTCAAGTAAAACAAAAATTCCTATCCTTTGCTATTGCTCCTCTTTTGTACAATATCGGTATTGTTATTGGTATCATCTTTTTGTATCCAAAATTTGGAGTGCTAGGCGTTATCTTAGGTGTTATTATTGGTGCTATTTTCCATGTATCCATACAGATACCATCTCTACTTTCTGTTGGTAAATTCCCAAGAATTATCAAAAATATTGACTGGAAAATGATTCGAGCTGTGGTCTCACAGTCACTACCTAGAACACTAGGACTCTCTATTACTAATATTATATTTATAAGTATGAGCGCTATAGCATCTCTCCTTGTAGCTGGTTCTATTTCAGTTTTTCAGCTCTCTTATAACATTCAAACAACCCCACTGATGATTATAGGTATCTCTTACGCTGTTGCGGCTTTTCCAACAATGACAAGATTGTTTGAAGAACAAAAGAGGGAAGAGTTCTTGTCTTTAGTTCACCGTGCCACTAGAAATATTCTTTTCTTTGCAATACCTTGTACACTGTTTTTTATTGTTTTAAGAGCGCAGATTGTCAGAGTCCTTCTGGGAGGCGGAGTTTTCTCTTGGAACGATACAAGATTGGTAGCTGGAGCCTTGGCCTTGTTCTCAATATCTATAGCAGCGCAGAGTATGATACTTTTGTTGGTTCGCGGTT
The DNA here is from genome assembly GCA_964369095.1 of uncultured Candidatus Saccharibacteria bacterium. Classification (GTDB taxonomy): domain Bacteria; phylum Patescibacteriota; class Minisyncoccia; order Phycocordibacterales; family UBA9973; genus UBA4124. Next base: position 1,670 of record CAYJDV010000035.1, read on the forward strand.
TTTATGCACAAGGAAATACTAAAACTCCTGTAAAAATAAACTTGATTGGACTTGTAGTTACTATTGTTGCGACTACTGGACTACTTGCTTTGTTTAAATACAATCCCATGTTCCAACAACTTATTGTAACGATGCTTAGAGTAGATGGAGTAAATGGTGCCTCAGTTTTACTACTCCCACTTGGTTTTTCAATCGGACAGATCACTAATGCAATTTTATTGTGGAGATACTTCCATCGGGATTACAAAGATATAAAACGTCCTCATGATATCAAGAAAACACTTTTCCATACTATCGGAGCAAGTATTATTGCGGCTACAGGTATTTATTTGTTACTCTCTTTCTTAGGTGTAGGAGTAGACCAAGCACGCTTCTTGGGCGTCCTTATTCAAGGAGTATTGGCTGGTCTTTTTGGAGTTTTTATATACGCCATCATTTTGATTGCTTTAAAGAACGAAGATATTGGGCTTTTCATCCAAACTATCAAGTCAAAATTTTGGAAACAGAAAGTCATTGTTCCAGAGCAACAGGATTTATAGAAAAAAGCCTTTCTATGGTATAGTTTTCGCACCAACCTACGCTTAAGCTACGGCGAGGCAAGCATATTATGGATCTAAAACATATAAGAAATTTCTCAATTATTGCCCATATTGACCACGGTAAAAGTACTTTGGCTGACCGAATGCTTGAAGTCACAGGTACTATTGAAGCTCGTAAAATGAAAGATCAGGTTCTGGACTCTATGGAACTTGAACGTGAGCGCGGTATCACTATCAAAATGCAACCTGTGAGAATGCAATACAAGAGTGCAGGGGAGCAATACATGCTCAATCTTATCGACACTCCTGGTCATATAGACTTCTCATATGAGGTCTCAAGAGCTCTTAAGGCGGTAGAAGGGTCGCTTTTGTTGGTAGACTCGACTCAAGGAGTCCAAGCTCAAACTCTGACAACTCTTGGAATGGCTAAGGAATCGGGTCTAGTTATTATTCCAGTTCTAACTAAAGTGGACTCTCCTTTGGCCCTTGTTGAAGAGACGACACTAGAAATATGTTCTCTGCTTGGTTGTGACGAAAGTGAAGTCATGAAGGTCTCTGGTAAAACAGGAGAAGGTGTACCTGAACTTCTTTCAAGAATTATAGAAAAGATTCCACACCCAAAAGAGAGTGTAGAAAAAGATCCTCAAGCTCTTATTTTTGATTTTAACTATTCAAACCATAAAGGAGTTATTGTTTTTGTTCGAATGTTCTCAGGTTCTGTTAAGCGAGGAGACACTTTGTCATTTGCTGCTGCCAAGCAAACATTTCAAGTATTAGATGTTGGTGTTTTTATGCCCGAAGAAACAAATACTGAAAAGATTGAGGATGGTCAGATCGGATTTATCGTCACAGGTATCAAACAACCAGGTATTGCTTCTGTTGGAGACACTATTATTGACCCAAAAAAGGGGACTAAAAACCTTCTGGGCTACAAACAGCCAAAGCCTGTAGTATGGGCCTCTGTTTACCCTGAGAGTCAGGATGACTTTGATGAGCTCCGTATGGCACTTGCCCGCTTAAGACTCTCTGATAGTGCATTTTCGTACGAAGAAGAGGTCTCTGGTGCGCTCGGCCGAGGATATCGTTGTGGTTTTTTGGGCATGCTTCACCTTGAAATTATTACCGAAAGATTACGTCGTGAATTTAATATTGAGCTTATTGTGACCTTGCCATCTATTACTTACGAAGTAACACTTAGAAATGGAGAAAAAAGAACTGTTTACTCTCCGCACCTTTTTCCAGACGACGGAAGCGTCGCGAGTGTTTCAGAGCCTTGGGTGAACGCTGCTATCATTACACCTCTTGAATATGTTGGAGTTTTGATGCCATTTTTATATGAGCACGAAGCGACAGTGGGAGAGATAGAACAATTTGGAGATAGTCGCTCTCGTATACATTTTGTAGTACCGCTTAGAGAATTGATGCGTGGATTTTTTGATGAATTGAAAAGTATCACTTCTGGATATGGTTCAGTCGCGTACGACGGAAATGAAATGAGAGACGCTGATGTTATTCGTTTAGATATAGTCATGGGGGATGAGCTTATGCATGCGTTCACTCGTATTATTTCTCGTCGACGTATGCAACAAGAAGCAGAAACTTTTGTTGAAAAACTAGAAGCTATCATGCCTCGTCAAATGGTTGTTATGAAAATCCAGGCTAAGGCTTTGGGTAGGATTATTGCCTCAAGAACACTTAAGGCGTTTCGAAAAGATGTCACTCAACACATGTACGGTGGAGATGTTAGTCGTAAAAATAAGCTTCGTGATAAACAGAAAAAAGGTAAGAAAAAGATGCGTGAGCACGCATCTATCAATATTCCACACGATGTTTTCATTAAAGTAATGAGGGATCGAGATTAGAAAATATCTTAAAGGAATAGTCCAGGGGTGAACAATCCGATCATGAGAAGAATCATAATGATCGAAAATATCTTCCATGCCAAATTTATCCGTTTTCTGTTATTATTGTTGAATAGCATGCAAATATCCTATCACAGACAATGGTAAAAACACAATCAGTACAAGAGCATAGACCAAAGAAAGTTTCAGCCAAGCAAATACTAATGGCGGTTGTTGCGGTTCTAGTATTCTCTTTACTGTTGTCTTCGGTTTTAGGTCTTATGACTAAATATATGGCCATGAGAAGACATATAAACAGTCTTAAGGAAAGTAAGGTTCTATTGGAGCAAAAGAAGTCTTCTGTAACAGAAATGAACAACTATATAGATACTCCGGAAGGTCAAGAAAGGGTATTTCGAGATAAATATCGCGTCTTAAAGCAAGGGGAAGGTATGATAGTTGTTAAAAATGAAGAAGTCGTCAGTGTGCCGGGTACCCGAGAACGGTCTGGGATTAAAGGTCTCTGGGATAGTATTCTACAAGGACTGGGCTTGCGCTAGTGTGATATAATGAATCTATATAAATCATTTTAATCTTATTTTCTATGAAAGACGTCAAAATTTACAGTACTACATCATGCCACTATTGCCAGCTTGCTAAGGAGTTTTTTAAACAGCACAATATAGCGTACACAGAATACAACGTTGGAGCTGATGCTGAAAAAAGGAAGGAAATGGTAGAGCTCTCTGGCCAACTTGGTGTACCAGTTATTCATGTTGGAGATACTGTTCTTGTAGGATTTCAAGAGAAGATGTTATCAGATTTACTCCTATCTTAATTTTTTT
>CAYJDV010000036.1:0-4790 GCA_964369095.1 uncultured Candidatus Saccharibacteria bacterium
CAAAGAATCCAACTCTTTCAAACCGAAGACTTCTTCTTTCTTCTCTTTACAACAACACTGAAGTAGTTGAAAAACTTATTTCTGACGTTGCTCCAAAGATGGCAGATCGTGCTGGAGGATACACTCGTATCACTAAGCTCGTACAAAGACAGGGAGATGCAGCGAAGATGGCAGTAATAGAGTTCGTCTCATAATAAAACAGATATATGGAATACACAGTAGATGCAACAAATAAATCACTCGGACGCGTAGCTACAGAAGCTGCTAGTCTTTTGATGGGAAAGAACACAACAACTTTCGTACGAAATGCGACTCCAGGCGTAACAGTAAATCTTACAAACGCTTCAAAGATCAAAATCCCAAACCAAAAGAAACTTCTTGAAAAGACTTACAACTCTTTCTCTGGATATCCAGGTGGACTCAAGCAGTCAACAATGGCTCACGTTATCAGTACTAAGGGCTACTCTGAAATCCTGACTCAAGCTGTTAAGGGAATGCTTCCGAAGAACAAACTTCAGAACGACCTTATGAAGCACTTGAACGTTACTGAATAATCAAAAGAAATTTTAAATAATATGGAAAAAACAAAGAAAACATACATAGAGAGTATCGGACGACGCAAGACAGCAACGGCGCGTGTTCGAATGACTCCAGCTGCAAAGCAATCTTTTGAAATCAATGACAAAGATCTTGAGACATATTTCCCAACACTTGAGCTCCAAAAGATCATCACTGATGCTTTTAATATCACAGAAGGAAAGGTTACCTATACTATCACTGTTCATGTAACTGGTGGAGGTATTCATGGTCAAGCTGAAGCGGTTCGTCATGGAATTTCTCGAACACTTGTTAAGGAAGATGACACGCAGAAGACTACACTTAAAAAGGCAGGATTCCTCAAGCGTGATCCTCGAATGAAAGAACGACGCAAGTTCGGTCTCAAGAAAGCTCGAAAAGCACCACAGTGGAGTAAACGTTAATATCTCCAAAGACGCCCCAGAAATGGGGTGTTTTTGTTTTTTTTGTTGACGATAGTCGTTTTTAGTATTAATGTGATTACAAATAAGATATTATGGTACCTAAAACATGCTATGGCATAAAGTGTATGCAAAAAGGTTGTACTGACCTAGCTTCACATAAAATCGAAGAAATAAATCTTTGGGATGATTCTGAGGGAAGCGATGAAAAAGAACAGCACGAAAAATTTGCAAGAACACACGAGCACACGACTTATCTATGCGATAATCATTTCAAACAAATCATGTTACGAGATGAGAACGTAAACATGCCTGATAATCGCTTTGAAGGGAGAGACCTTTCATAAACTAAAGCCCACTTATGTGGGACTTTTTTTATTGAGAAAAATCAGTATAATCTGCTGAGTATGAAAGACGAAGATATTACTATTGAAAATGAAGGGGAGGACGTTGTCTTTGAGGAATCTACTGAAGAAGGAGAGGCTCTTTCTGCTGGCAACAAAGTAAAAAAGCTCCAAGAACAAATCAAAGAGCTTCAAAAAGAAAAACAAGAGTATCTTGATGGCTGGCAGCGCGCTCGTGCTGACTATGCAAACCTACAGAAATCTACTGATGAAGACCGCAAGCGCATGCGTACTCTTATAGAGGAAAACTTTATTTCAGAACTACTTCCGACAGTAGATAGCTTTCTCATGGCGATGAGTAACAAAGAAGCTTGGGATAAGGTAGAGCCAGCTTGGCGTACAGGCGTAGAGTATATCTACGGACAGCTGATGAGTACTCTTGAATCTCATGAGCTCAAGATATTCGGAGAAGTAGGGGATAAATTCGACCCACTCAAACATGAAGGTGTTAGCGAAGAGCCAACTGATGATGCATCAAAAGACCACACACTAGCCAAAGTCCAACAAAAAGGCTTTCTGCTCGGGGACTCAATTCTACGCCCAGCAAGAGTTACTGTGTATACACTTCAAAAGGAGTAGCATTGACAAAATCAAAAAAAGTAATACTATATAAAAAGATTTTTCACACCTTAAAATAAGTTTTATGAAAAGATTTTTTTATCTTTTATTAATTACGAGTTTTGTTTTTATTTTTTCATCTTGTGGCCCTGTAAACTTAAAGGATTATTCAGGTGCTAGTGTCTACCACCGGAGCGAGTACCCGCATGGCAATCAATGTTATCTATACCTACGATTAAAAGATTCAACGACTGTAAAAGTTGAAGTAACAGAATCTGATTATTACTTTTACTATCCTGGGAGTAAAATCCCTTAAATTTACCGATGTCTTTGTTTTACAACAAAGACATTTTTTTATTTTACTAACTCAAAAAACGCTTGTTTAGTTTCTTGATCAAGGTTATCAGTGACAAATATCATGAGCTCTGTAGTTAAGCCAAAATCTTTTTTAATATTCGTGAATAAGTGTTCATAAGGGAAAGGGGAGATCCAGACACTATTTTTCAAACACACAAACCCTGCCTTTTTCAGGAGATAACGAAGTGCTTCTCGTTCGTCTTTACGAGTCTCGGGAAGGTCGAGAAGGACAATGCGCCATTTACCATCCCAGGTTGGGTCTACTAGAGTAGTGTCGTTATCAAGTTTGAGACTATGAACCTTCTTTTTGCCGTCTTTTGTTAGGCGAGCATATTCATTTTGCCCAGAGAAGGATTGCTCAATTAGCCCAGTATCACGAAGCCCCTTTAAAGAGCGAGAAATCGCTGTTACGGCATTCTTTTCGGTATTCTGGGGATGAACACGTTCCAACAGTTCTGGCACTGAAATAGCCGGTTTTTCAGCCAATAGTTTCAATATTTTCTTCGAGAATGAAGGTTTATTTGACATGACAATATCGTATCAGGTATATTATATACATACAAGTATTTCGCGACCGCTGAATTTCTGTAAAAGTACTTGAATTTTGCGATTTTTTATTTGAAACTTTATAAATTAAATACATAAAAACATATGGGAAAAATCATTGGAATTGACCTTGGGACTACAAACAGTGCTGTCTCTATCATCGAAGGTGGACAGCCAAAAATTATTGAAAATATCGAAGGGGCACGAACAACGCCTTCTATTGTTGCGATTGCCAAAAACGGAGATCGACTTGTTGGTCTTCTTGCAAAGCGACAGGCAGTAACCAATCCGCAAAATACTCTCTACGGTATCAAGCGCTTCATGGGTCACAAATTTGATGACCACGGTATGGATAAAGTTATCAAGACTTCTCCATTTGCTGTTTCAAAGGGGCCAGATGGTGGAGTACTTATTAAGCTCGGAGACAAAGATTATCGCCCAGAAGAAATCTCTGCAATGATCTTACAGAAAATCAAAACAGATGTTGAAGCAAAGCTTGGAGAAAAAATAACTGAAGCAGTTATCACTGTTCCTGCATACTTCAACGACGCACAACGAAAAGCTACCAAAGACGCTGGGGCAATTGCCGGTCTTGATGTGAAGCGTATCATTAACGAACCTACTGCTGCGGCTCTTGCCTATGGATTTAATACAAAGAAAAATGAAAAGATTGTTGTTTATGACTTTGGAGGTGGAACATTCGACGTTTCAGTTCTAGAAGTTACAGAAGACGTGATTGAAGTGAAGTCTACTGACGGAGACTCTCTGATGGGAGGACGTGATATCGATCTGAAGATCATCAACTGGATTGCAGACGAATTCAAAAAGCAGTCAGGCGTAGATGTTTCAAAAGATCCTCTTGCACTACAGCGTTTGGATGAAGCAGCTGAAAAAGCAAAGATCGAACTCTCTACTACTCCAGAAACTGAAATAAATATTCCGTTTATAACTTCTACTGATGCTGGACCACAGCACTTACTCTTGAAACTCACTAAGAGCAAACTCGAAGAGCTAGCAGATGAATTCATCGCACAATCTATCGCTATCACAAAGCGTGCTATGGATGCTTCACCATTTAAGATGAACGAAATAAATGAAATCATCATGGTTGGAGGACAGACTCGTATGCCAAAGATTATCGAAGAAGTTCAAAAACTCTTCGGCAAAGAACCAAACCGATCTATCAACCCAGATGAAGTTGTAGCCCTTGGTGCTGCAGTTCAAGGCGGAGTGCTTCAAGGAGATGTTCGTGATGTTCTTCTGCTCGATGTTATCCCTCTTTCTCTCGGTATTGAAACCATGGGAGGAGTAGCGACAAAGCTCGTGGAAAGAAACACAACTATTCCTTCATCTAAGAGCCAAGTATTCTCAACTGCTGCTGACAATCAAACATCTGTTGAGATCCATATCGTTCAAGGTGAACGCCCAATGGCAGGAGACAACAAATCTCTTGGACGATTTGTCCTTGAAGGTATCGCTCCAGCACCTCGTGGCATACCACAAGTGGAAGTTTCTTTTGATGTCGATGCCAACGGTATCCTTGCAGTGAAAGCGAAGGACAAAGCAACTGGCAAAGAACAATCTATCCGTATCGAAGCATCATCAGGTCTATCTGCCGACGACATCGAAAAGATGAAGAAAGACGCAGAACTACACGCCGATGAAGATGCTAAGAAAAAAGAATTGGTAGATACCAAGAACACTGCCGACCTGACAATCTTCACTGCTGAAAAAGCTTTGACTGAACATGCAGCTCATGTGACAGAAGATATCAAGACTTCTGTTGAAGACAAGATCAAAGCATTGAAAACTGCAAAGGAGGGAAGTGATAAGGCAAGTATCGAAACTGCAATTCACGAGCTCTCAACCGAAATGCAAAAGATCGGTGAAGCAGTAGCAAAAGCATCTCCTGAACAACCTACCGAAGGTGGCGCACCTGAGGGAGAAG
>CAYJDV010000037.1:0-4604 GCA_964369095.1 uncultured Candidatus Saccharibacteria bacterium
ATGAATGAAAAGCGCTTAAAAGAATTTTGGAATAAGGAATACAAGGAACCGGCGTTTTTTCAGCTCTCGGATGAATCTTCGGCTGACTTACAAAAGTTTACTCGCTGGGCTAAGAAAGAATATGGAGATGACGTTTTCCGCAGTGACATCACGGTGCTAGATGCTGGGTGTGGTAATGGGCGCAACTTACTTTGGATGAATGAAGAGTTCCGCGTTAGAGGATTTGGTTACGACATTTCTGAAGAGGCTATCAACCAAGCAAAGGCGCGTGCTGAGAAACAAAAGTGGGGAAGTAAACTCACTTTCATAGTGCACTCGATCGGCGCAACTATTCCGCTCCCTGACCAATCTGTAGATTTGGTACTAGACATGATGGCCAGCCATTTTTTGAAAGAAATAGAACGCGAAAGATATATCAAAGAGCTTCACAGAGTATTGAAGCCTCAAGGAATACTTTTCTTCAAATCATTTTATGGAAAGGGAGACAAACATGCGCAGGACTTGATCAAGAACGAAAGTGCAGGTGAGCACAATGCTTATATCCACCCGAAGATGAAAGTCTATGAATATGTCTGGACTGATGAAGCGCTACACGATGCTTTTGGTGAACAATTTATCCTCCAACACAAAGAACTTTCTCATCAGCACAATATAAGAGGCAAGCCAAATAAGAGACGGTCTATAACTTGTTATTACGAGAAACGGTAGGTTGCTCGGGAAATAGATATGGCGTACTTGTTGCGGGTGCCTACGCAGAGTCCTCGCTGCGTGCACCATATATATTTCCTTCGCTTAGTAAGAAGAGAAAAAAAGAACCCGTTTTACTAGGTTCTTGTTAATAACCTTCTTTGTATTTTTTGAAGTGTTTTTTGATGTATGCTCTTTTTTTGAATTCAAATATATTTAAACCTTCCAGTAGTTGCGTAAATAGAGCTTCACCAGAGTTTCTATCTGTACTTTCTTTTGCGGTCTCGACTTCAAGTAGTATCAGATTCCAATCCCTCTCATTTTCTTTATTTTTCACTCCAAAAAATCTTTTCAAATGTTTATTCATTTTGTTAGATTTTCAGAAATGTATATTTTTTGAGACACTTTGTCAAACACACACTTAAAAAGCCCGGAAGTTCCGGGCTTTTTAAGTGTGTGTTAGTCTCGGCGTAAAGCCTTAACTATAGCGATCAGTATGACCGCACCGATGATAGCGACAATGAAGCTGTAAAAGTTGAAACCTGTCCCAGAGCTCTGTCCGAGTGAGCCCATAAGCCAGCCTCCAATCACAGCACCAATGATACCAACGATAACGTTCAGTACGATCCCTTGTTGTGCGTCAGTCTTCATGATCAGTGATGCAATCCAACCAACTATCCCTCCAAATATGATCCAAAGTATTATTCCCATATATTTTTTAGTTAATTTCTTGGTTATTTAATTTAACAGCAGCTTCTGGTGTTGATACTGTTTTGCTTATCAAGAAAATTTTAATAATCCCGATAGCTACAATCCAGTAAACGAACATTGCCAAAAGGGTAGTCCATTCGAAGATACTTCCTGAAACTCGTGTAATACGAAAGACATTTAGAAATGGTGTAGCAAAGATATAAGTTATTCCATAAATGAAACTACTAAATCCTGCATCAGGGTTGGCGCCCAGTAGTTTTAGAACAAATCTAAAAGCTAGTAGTATTTCAACAATTCCCAATATATACCAAACTATTTGTGTTCCTCGATACAAGGGCTTTGTGCTTGGTGAATTAAATGAATCCATAGGTTTTTAAGTTAGTTTGAAGTTGTGAAACTTGAAGGCCAAGTTACGCTTACGTTTCCATTTTGACCAGTTGTGTAGATCAAGTAGTAGTAAGTAGTACCAGCTTGTAGACTTGAAAGACTAACAGCTTGAGAAGTACGAGCACTTGAATCAGTCATAGCTACAGAACCACTAACATCAACAGAGTTTTCATATTCGTATGTTGTTAATGGAACAGTACTATAGAAAACCTTTCCTTGTGATGGAGTGTTTGTTCCAAAGTTTACGATAGCGCTGTTTCTAGATGGGTTAACAAAAACATTTGAGATAGTAGGAGCATCACCGTTGTTGCTCTGTTGACCTCCATTAAGAGCAGCACGAGTCATAGGACCAACGATACCGTCAGCAGATAGGGCATGAGCAGTTTGGTATCTCATAACTGCTCCTTTTGTTATAAGTCCAAAGATACCATCAGAACCAACTCCTAAGAATGATTGAAGAGATGAGACTTCACTTCCGCGTGACCCAACTCTAAGAGTAAGGTTGAAAGTTTCAGCGTACGAAGTAATAGGAGCTAACACAAAGGCTAGCATAGCTACGAATAGACCAGTTTTAGCGAAGAATTTTTTTGAGTTTTTCATATATTTTTTTTAATTAAGTATTAAGTAAGAGAATATAGATTTCTACATAATTAAGTCTAGTAATGAACGACCTTCATTTATAGTAACGACTTACTTTGTATTGACCTTACTCTCGTTTTATTTTTTAATAGTTCAGTACCTTTTAGTAAGACATCTCTCTAAGAGGCTTAGGATTGTATGGCGGTGATAAAGGCCGCGACAATTGGCTCTACATTAATAATGACGTACTGTTTGTAATATTATTACAATATTGTTTATATTCTTTCTTTTAGATCTGCAACTTCTTTCTCTAATTTTTCAATATGCTTGTAAAGATCTTCAGTCCCTTTTGTCACTTTAGTTTCAAATTTATTGGTGTGCATAGCAAGTTTTTTGGCAACGATCATCATCTCAGCGACATCATCAGCAACTGTCTTTATATACAACATACTTTCTTCTCCTAATCTTTCTAAAAAAACATCCCCAGACGGTTTAAATAGTTTTTTGTTTTCATTCATACTAACTAAGCCGTAAAAAAGTCTTGTTCATTACATACATATCTTTAAGCTAAAAGTGTGTTATTATATATCACATAGGTAACTCCTTGGTTTGTGCCACACTCTCGTAATGCCATGGTAATGTGCTTGGCTCTCATTTACGCATAATTCATATAGCTATTTTCCAGAGATTGTCCTCTCTGTGTAATAAAATCAGCCCTAATACGGCCTTAGTTAAGTATGACTACAAACCAACAAAACGAAAAATTAAAGACATTGTTTGATGTCGCCCACCATGACTTTGAGAAAGGTCTCAATAGCTATGCATTTTTTAAGACAAATGATCACGCAGTAGGAGAAAATCTGGTTCAAGACACTTTCATGAAAACATGGATCTATTTGGTTAGAAATGGCAAAATCGATATGATGAAAACTTTCCTATATCATGTTCTCAATAATTTAATCATTGATCAGTATCGAAAGCGCAAGACAAGCTCACTCGACTCTATGATTGAAAAAGGTTTTGATCCAGGAGAAGAGGGTCATAAGCGTATCTTTGATATTCTAGATGGCAAGATGGCTTCTCTTTTAATCACTCAACTACCGATTATTTACCAGAAAGTGGTTAGAATGCGATATATCCAAAATCTTTCATTGAAGGAAATGTCTCTAATAACAGGTCAAACAAGAAATGCAGTTGCAGTACAGGCACATCGAGGACTTGAAAAGCTTAAAATTCTTTATAATCATGCATTAGTGTAGACTTTTTTGTTTGGCCACTTTTTGGTAAAGTGTGGAGGTAATGGAGAAGGAAGAAATACAACACAAAATCTCGGACATCGAAAACGCTATGGCACAAGGGGACTTTTGGTCTGATAAGGCTAAAGCTCAGGCGACCATAAGAGAACTTCAAGATCTCAAGGGCCAACTCGAAGGCGTCGGTAAGTACGATAAAGGTAGTGCGGTTATGACACTGTTTGCTGGAGCGGGAGGGGACGATGCTGAAGACTTTGCTGCCATGCTTTTACGTATGTATATGAAATTTATTGAAAACAAAGGTTGGGGTATTTCTTTTTTACATGAAAACAAAAATGATAACGGAGGTTATCGGAATGTCACATTTATAATTGAAGGCAAAAATGTTTATGGAACATTAAAAAATGAATCTGGGGTTCATCGTCTCGTTCGTGTTTCTCCTTTTAATGCCAATGCCAAGCGTCATACTTCTTTTGCAATGGTAGAAGTGATACCGCAGTTTGATAAAGCAGATACAAGTATTGAAATACCAGAGAGTGACATCGAAGTCTCTTTTGCAAAGTCGGGTGGACCAGGAGGTCAGAATGTAAACAAAAGAGAAACGGCAGTACGAATGGTTCACAAACCAACAGGTCTTTCAGTACATGTCACTAGCGAACGCTCACAAGAGCAAAACAGAGACGTAGCATTATCTATGCTTAAGGCTAAACTTTTTACCCGACTTGAAGAAGAACGTCTTGCAAAAGAGAAGGGTATGTATATCTCTAAAACTACAGAAGTGACTTGGGGTAACCAGATCCGTTCGTATGTCTTACATCCTTATAAGATGGTAAAAGACCATAGAAGTGGTGTTGAAGTAGGTGACGTAGAGAGCGTCCTCGAGCGAGGTAATATAGAACCGTTCCTAGATACTGCAGGCATGGTATAATGATTCCCGTAATGATTCAGTTTGTAAATGTTTCAAAAGTTTTCCCGAACGGTGCCGTT
>CAYJDV010000038.1:0-4472 GCA_964369095.1 uncultured Candidatus Saccharibacteria bacterium
CTGTACATCTTATTGGTCTCGGTGAAGACATGTCAGAAGCAGAAAATCTTTATAAAGAACTTTCTGATGCAGGGGTAGAAGTTTTCTTTGATGATCGAAAAGGCGTTATGCCAGGAGAAAAATTCGCTGATGCAGATTTGATAGGTATACCAATGAGAATTGTTGTTTCGAAGCGTAGTCTTGAAAATGGTGGCGCAGAAATAAAAATGCGTACAGAAAATGAAAGTTCTATCGTAAGTCTTAACGAAGTAATAGCTCATGTTCAAAAATCTCTATAGTAAATTTTCAAATGATATAGGAATAGACCTTGGAACCGCTAATACGCTGGTTTATTTGAAAGGTCACGGCGCTATTATTAACGAACCTTCTATCGTGGCAGTTAATCAAAAGACTGGTCAGATCGTCGCTATCGGAAGAGAAGCAAAAAAGATGTGGGGTAAGACTCCAGCTCATATAAATATCGTACGGCCACTTGTTGAAGGTGTGGTTTCTGACTTTGAAATTACCGAAGAGATGTTGGCGTATTTTATTCGCAAGGCGGAGAAGATAAGTAAAAAGTTCTTTCGCCCACGTGTTGTGATCGGGGTGCCAAGTGGTATCACAAACGTAGAGATGCGTGCCGTTTATGATGCCGCTATCAATGCGGGAGCACGTGAAGTTTTCCTTGTAGAAGAAGCTATGGCTGCCGCTATCGGCGTGCGCCTTCCAGTGTTGTCTCCAACCGCGACTTTAGTTGTAGATATCGGTGGAGGTACTACTGACATTGCACTTATCGCTTTAGGAGGAATTGTTCGATCTTTAAATATCCGAGTTGCAGGAGACCACTTCAATGCTCGAGTTATTGAATACTTGCGTGATGAATTTAAACTTCTCATTGGTGAGCAAACTGCTGAGCAGGTAAAGATGACTATAGGAAGTGCTATAGAGACTGATTACGCAGAGCTTGAAGTGCGAGGCAGAGATTTGATCTCAGGACTTCCTCGTGCCCTTGTTGTAACTGACGGAGATATTCGTGAAGCGCTTTCTTATCCTATTTCACTTTTAGTTTCTGGTATTCGAGAAGTTCTTGAAACTGCTCCGCCAGAGATGGTGGCTGACATACTTTCTTCGGGTATTGTACTCACTGGTGGCGGAGCACTTCTTAAGGGACTGCCTATCCTTTTGCAACAAGAATTAAAGTTGCCGGTCTATATAGCAGAAGATCCACTCTCTGCTGTGGTTCGTGGTACAGGTATTATGCTTGAAGAATTTGAACAGTATAAAAACGTAATGTTATCAGTTGACGACCATGTCACAGTATCGCAATAATACAAAAAGAAATATTTTTATTGGAGCAGTAGCTATACTTGTAGGGCTTGGTATTTGGTATACGATCTCTTGGACCAGAAATTTTCAAGGAGCAAGGTCTCCAATATATAGTGATAGTGCGAGTTTAGTTTTTGATTCAAAACAGTCATTAATAAAAAAGGTTTTAGAATTACAAAGTACTATAGATGCGCAAACTGCTTCTATGGCGACACTCTCTACTTTAGAATCTGAAAATAAATTACTGAAAGGTGAATTTGGTCGAGAAGTTCATAATAAGGGAATGCTTGCTCGTGTTATTGTTCCACCAAATCGATCTCTTTATGACACTGTTGTTTTAGACGTTGGTAGTGATGATGGGATTAATGTCGGCCAGGGCGTATATGCTTTTGGTTCTGTGGCTCTTGGTACTATCTCTGAAGTTTCAGAAAATAGTTCAACAGTTTTACTTTTTAGTGCATCCGGCAGAGAAACAGTTGGGACGACTTCAGGTAGTGATATAGCTTTGACACTGATCGGTCGCGGAGCAGGAGAGTACGAAGTCCGCATGCCTAGAGACATTGTTTTTGAACAAGGTGGACTTATATCACAGCAATCTCTAGAAGTTCATCCATTAGCGACTATTCAAAAGATTGTTACTGACCCTCGCGATCCTTTCCAGAGACTTCTTGCAAAAGCTCCAGTGAATTTACAAACCATGAAATGGGTAGTAGTTAAATAAAAAAACCTGCTAAAAGCAGGTTTTTAATTATCTTTTGGAAATTTTCCAGGTATTTTTCTGACTCTTACTGTTCCAAATTACGATCTTACCTAAAATCAAAATAATGAGTATTAGAATAAATATTTCTCTCATAGATTTTTATTTTAAATACTATAGTATAAAAATTACATGTCAATAAAGCACTTTATTTTTAATTTGCTATAGTAACTTTATGAAATTTTCTATTGAGAAAAAGTTAGAGGGCACTCTTGTCAGAGCGGGAACTATTGAAACCAAAAATGGTGTTATTCAAACACCTGCTTTTGTGGCTGTTGGTACCAAAGCTACCGTGAAGTCACTCACTGCTGAACAGATCAGAGATCTAAAGGCGCAAGTAGTGCTCGCAAATACATATCACTTGTATCTACAGCCAGGACCTGATGTTGTGGCGCAGGCCGGTGGTTTTGGGCCTTTTATGGGCTGGCACGGTCCAACTATGACCGACTCTGGTGGTTTCCAAGCTTTTTCTCTCGGAGCCGCATTCGGTACCGCTGTTTCTAAAGTAGCATCTGCTGATGCTACTGTTTCAGATATGTCTGCATCTCCTGGCCAGTTGGCAAAAGTAACCGATGAGGGTGTGACGTTCAAGTCTCATTTAAATGGTGATATTCACCTCTTTACACCAGAGAGTTCTATGGAAGCACAATGGAAACTCGGCGCCGATATGATCTTTACGTTTGATGAGTGTACAAGTCCGACAGCTCCATATGAATATCAAAAGCGCTCTCTCGACAGGACATATGAATGGGCGAAGCGATGTCTGGTAAAACATGCCGAGCTTGATCCAGATCATCAGCAAGCTCTTTTTGCAGTTGTGCAAGGAGGACGTCATCAAGACCTAAGAGAAGAAGCTGCTCGGACTATCGGAGCACTTGCAATAAGTGAAGAAAACCCTGAAGGTTTTGATGGTTTTGGTATTGGTGGCTCATTTACCAAAGATGATATTGCTACGGCTGTTGGCTGGGTCAACACGCTACTTCCTGAAGATAAACCTAGACACTTACTCGGTATAGGTGAACCAAGAGACCTCTTTGATGGAGTAGAAGTAGGTTGTGACTTGTTTGACTGTATTGCGCCGACTCGTATGGGTAGGCATGGAACCATTCATACTTCCGATGGACGAATTAATATTCGCAATACTAGATTTATAAAAGATTTTGGACCACTTGAAAAGGGGTGTACTTGCTACACGTGTACACATCATACTCGCGCTTATTTGGCGCATTTATTCCGAGCAGATGAGATGACTGGGGGAACTTTGGCTTCGATTCACAATGAACATTTTATCTTGAGACTTGTTGAGAAAATGAGGGAAACTATTATTGATGGTAGTTTTCAACAATTTAAAAAAGATTTTTGTGCTCGTTACTATAAACTGTAGTATACTTATCTATATATGACATTGCGAAAATCTCTAACCTATATTTTTATTTTTACCGTTGTTGCGTCTTTGTTTACTTATAAAATAATCGTTAGCGCTTATAAAGACACTGGTCAATACGATATTGAAAATCTAAAACGCTAATTTCGACTTATTTTCACAGTAGAGATTTTTCCTATATACTCTCCTCATGTCAAAGTTTGAACTTGTCAGTGATTTTAAGCCCGGCGGAGATCAGCCAGAAGCTATAAAAAGCCTTCTTTCTGGGCTCAAAAAAGGTTATACAAAGCAAACTCTTCTCGGTGCTACGGGTACTGGTAAGACTTTTACTATGGCCAATATCATAGCTGATATTCAAAAACCAACTCTGATAATTGCTCACAACAAGACCTTGGCGGCACAGCTCGCGAGTGAGTTCAAATCTTTCTTTCCAAACAATGCAGTGCACTATTTCGTCTCATATTATGACTACTATCAGCCAGAGGCCTATATGCCGACAACTGATACTTATATTGAGAAAGATGCACAGATCAACAAAGAGATTGATAGATTGCGCCATGCAACCACGCAGAGTCTTTTAACTCGTAAAGATGTGATTATTGTTGCTTCAGTTTCTTGTATTTATGGTTTGGGTTCTCCTGTAGAGTATGAACGTGTGAATTTCAAAATAGAAAAAGGTATGACACTTAGTCGAACCGAAGCGATGCAGAAACTTATCTCTATTCACTATGAACGAACTAATGCAGATCTTTCTCCTGCACAATTTCGTGCACTCGGAAATACCATTGAGGTTATGCCGGTATCAGAGACTATTCAATATCGTGTTTTATTCTCTGGAAATAAAGTTGAAGAGATTTTGAAAGTTGATCCAGTTTCTTCTCGTATCTTACAAGAAGAAGATTTTGTTTTTGTCTTTCCGGCCAAGCACTTCATCACGGCTGATGATCAAAAAGAAAAAGCAGTTAAAGATATAGGAGATGAATTAAAACAACAACTCGCTTATTTTGAAAAAGAAGGCAAGCTTCT
>CAYJDV010000039.1:0-4454 GCA_964369095.1 uncultured Candidatus Saccharibacteria bacterium
AGTATCTTGGCTTTTTATTGGAACGGATAAATATGAAAATAGCAAAAAGACAAATAGATATAGACTCTTTCAGATTTAGTAGATTTGTTGTTTTTACGTTTTTATTATTTTCAATAATCCCAGTCGGCAATACTAACCTTGAGGCTTCTATCGTCTCGGTCCAAGCTCCAAAAACAGTTTCTGTTGGTCAGCGCGTGTCAGTAGACGTATTGGTTGACCCTGAAAATCTTAGTATCAACTCTATAGAGTCAACAATTTCTTTCTCTAACAAATTTTTTGATTACAACGGTTTTAGCGCCAAACAAAGTAGTATCCCTATTTGGGTAGAAGAGCCAAAAGAAAAGACAAGAGGAAATATCTATTTCTCAGGAGTTATACCTGGTGGGATAGATCGCTTATATGATCCAATGAACACTAACAACAAATCTATTCCGATTGTTAGACTTTTCTTTATCGCCAAGTCTTCAGGTGTTTCTGAATTTGTAGTCAAAGACTCTCAAGTGCTCCAAAATGATGGTAAGGGGACATCTTCTCCTATAACCAATAAAAATATTTCTATACAGATAAATGCCGACGACTCTCGTAGTTCAGAGAGCCTGCTCGCTGAAGATTTGGCTATACCAGAGCCTTTTAATATTGCCATTATAGAGCGTTCAGTATTTGGCAAAACACCTCGCTTGGCTGTATTTTCAGCACAAGATGATCAAGGAGGTATCGAACATTATGAAGTGGCTGTTGGCAATCTAGGTTTTCAAAAGGTCACTAGTCCGTTTCCTTTGCCATATCGATTGTTCTCTTATTCTTTAACAGCTCGAGCATATGACTATTCTGGAAACTTCCGCGAACAACAAATAATTGTTCCAGGAGAGAAACCCTACGGATTGGGTATTTTGGCTTTAGCTTTATTCTTAGCTTTTATTGGTTATAGATTTTATAATAGTAGAAGAAAGAAAATATGAAGATAAACAAAATTATTTTTTATACTATCTTGGTTTTATCTCTACCAGCTTATACTTTTGCGGCAGAATCTTTTGTATTTTCTGGTCCAAACAAAAGTGTGTCTGTAGGGGAATCTTTTCCTGTGACAGTTTTTGTTAGCAGCCCAAATCAAGCCATGAATGCCGTTTCAGGCTCTTTGGGTATCTCTGGCGGAGCTGTTATCACTAGTGCCAGTAAAGCATCTAGTATCGTTGATTTTTGGACTACAGAGCCGTCTGTTTTAGCTAACCAGGTTAAGTTTGAAGGTGTTGTTCTGAATCCTGGTTACCAAGGAGGTGCGGGTAAGCTATTCACCTTTAATGTCTCAGCTCGTAAAGAAGGTATTGCTAGGATATCTTTTTCTGACGGCGCAGTTCTAGCCAATGATGGTCTTGGTAGTAATATTATTGATTCACTGCCTGCTCTTTCTATTGTTATAAAAGCAGCTTCAACTATTGTCGACTTCATACCAAGTAGGCCTATTGCGACTACTACTGTAACTCCTTCTGGTAAGATTGTAGCCCTACCTGTTATTACTGACTATACAGAAAATATTGAATCCACTGCTAGAGCTTTTATAAAAGGTAAAGGAGAGCCCAATGCACTTACAAAACTTACATTCAATGATGTGTCGCTAAAATCTCTCGGTGAACAGTTTATTGCAGCCCTCCAATCAAAAAAGAAAAAGCCTACAGAGGCACTGGTCAAAAATGATAATGATGGATTTTTCCAATATCTTTCAGCTGATAATCTTGTCGCTGGTGCCTACAATGTTACACCTTTCCTCGTTGATGAAGACAATCAAACACAGAAGCCAGGATTTGGAGTACAGCTCCTTGTAAACAACAGTAAGATAGTTAAATGGTTGGTTACATTCATAAACGTCTTAGCTCTTCTTATCCCTGTTGTTTGTTTGATTGTTATTATTTATTTTATCCCTTGGTATTCTCGGTTGCGTATGAAAATAGTCAAACATAAGATAAGCCTCGAAGATGAGAAGCTTAATCTTTCTGAAAAAGAAATAAAACAAAAAGAAGATTTTTTGAGCAAAACTTAGAAAAACAAAGTACTTAGTTGTGTTACAATAAGTACATAAATCCAAGTATATGGTTTCTTTCCGCCACATTATTATCCTAGCTTTTTCAGTTTTTTTGCTTTCTCCTTCATCTGTCGGAGCTAGTATACTCGCCCCAAATCAAGATGCATGGTTGTCCAAACACAAAGACACTCTTGTTGTTTTTCCTGAGAAAAATTATCCTCCTTTTTCTTTCATTTCTTCAAATCCAAGTATTAGACCAAAAGGTTTGGCAGTAGACTATCTTGATCTTATCGCTCGAAAGGTTGGGGCACAGCCGACCTATATGGAAGCTAGAAGTCGTTCGGCCATTTTGGCAGACCTTAAATCTGGAAAGGAGGGCATAGCCTTAGCTCTTTCAGAAACCGATGAACGTGATGAGTACTTATATTTTTCAGAGCCTTTTATTACTCTACCAGCTGTTATTGTTACAAGAAAAGATTTTAAAACCGGAGGTCGGGAACTATCCCTTGGAGATTTTAATGCTAAGCAAGTAGCTATTACTGATGGTTACGCAGTTATGGATTATGTTAAAAATAATTATCAGAGGATTATCATAGAGCCAGTAACAGATGATGAGGTAGGTTTACAGAAACTTTTACTCGGAGAGGTAGATGCTGCAGTTATGGACTTGGCATCACTTTCTTACTACACATCAAATGATGTAGTCTCATATGTAACCATTGCCGGTCAAACAGGTTTTGACTACAAGCTGTCATTTGCTGTTCCAAAGAGTTTGCCGGATCTGCAAGTTATTTTAAACGCAGGCCTTAAAGAGATAACTCCTTCAGAGCGTACTATCATCAAGGATCGATGGGTTACATTTCCTTCAAAACAAGAAAATATCAATAATAAAAAATTCCCAATATTTTCTATAGGAACACCGCTATGGATAGGTATTAGTATAGTTGGAGGAATTATTATATTAGTTTTATTAATATTCATAATAGTCCACAACAGAAGACATCACCGTTTACATTTAGATTCGATATCTAGAGCTCATGATAAAAAGAAAAAACTGACAGAACTAACAAACCATTTGGAAGAGTTAGAAAATGCTAACAGTGTTTTGGGGGAAAATATGGATGAAATCAAAGCTTTAGAGAGGGCTATACAGGAAAAGATAGAGCAAATAAAATAAGTGGTTTAAAAGCCTTAAAAGCGCTATAATGTAATCATATATGAGGAAGGGCTACTATCTTTATCTGTCGCTCTTTATGGGCATTGTATTACTTACTATAAGTAATGTTTTTGCTGTTAGTAATTTATTGACTACAGAGCAAAATAATTGGCTTGATAAGAATAAGAGAACAATAGTTGTTAAGCCTCAAGAATTCGAGCCACCTTTTGTGTTTACAGGTTCTGGTTTATCAAAAGAAATAAAAGGTTTTTCTGTTGATTATTTGAATGCCATAGCAGACAAACTAGATTTTAAAATTAAATATGAAGACCCTGCTTCATTAAATCAGATATTAGCTGACTCTAAAGAGGGTGGAGAGGGTATTATATTGTCTCTGACCCCAACGACTGACCGTGAAAAATATTTATATTTCACTGATTCATATTATGACACTCCTGCAATCATAGCTGTTAGAAAAGATTTCTCTTTGAAAAAAGGTGTTATAACGCTAGATTATTTTTCTGGTAAAAAAGTTGCTATAGGTGATAAATATGCCGCTCAATCTTATGTTCAAGCAAATTATCCAGATATTGATATTGTTTCTGTAGATGATGATCAGGTGGGCCTTCAAAAATTGTTATTAGGTAGTGTAGACGCAGTAGTTATAGATCTTGCTTCATTTTCTTATTACACTCAAAACGAGGTACTTTCTTATGTTAAGGTTGCAGGGCGTACAGGATTTGAATATAAACATTCTATTGCGGTTCCAAAATCATCCCCAGAGTTAGCCTTAATACTAAATGTAGGATTAAAATCACTATCTGAACCGGAAAAAGAAATCATACTTAATAAATGGATGAGTGCAGAAGGGCTTGATTTAAATATAAAAAGTGACAGTGATAAAGATCAGAACAATTTAATACCTTGGCTAGTGTTTATAGGCTTTATTGTATTTATTGTTTCAGCGGTGAGTATTATTGTAGTTTTTCATAAACGAGGACGTAGAAGTTTTGCTAGTAAAAGCAGTCCACTTGTTGATATATCTTCTCTAGAGAGTGAATTTGAGGAACTTAAGATAGCTCAAGAAGAACTCAAAGAAGACATAGCTCATATTGACGATCTTGAAAAGGATATTGAAGAAAAGATAGAAAATATAAAATAACAAAAAAGACTCTATATATAGAGTCTTTTTTGTTATTAACATCTGAGCCGCCTCCCAGACTCGAACTGGGGACCCTCACTTTACAAAAGTGTAGCTCTACCAACTGAGCTAAGGCGGCA
>CAYJDV010000040.1:0-4409 GCA_964369095.1 uncultured Candidatus Saccharibacteria bacterium
CAACCTCTACTGTTACTCCAGTGGCTCCGAGTCCAGAGAGCTGTGCACTCTGTATGCGCGAAAACGACATGATGATAAAAGTATAGCGCTTTTAAAATTAAAAGAAAATAAAAAACAACCTGGTTAGGGTTGCTTATAAAAAGTTATTTTGTCGGAACTTCTGCGGGAGCAGGCTCCAACTGGTAGATACCTGATGACGTGAGCTCATTCATCTTTTCTAAAACTTCGAAGGTGAATTTGTGATGTGCAGTATCCGAAAAAATCAAACTGTTTCGATCGAAAGGTAAACCTGAGTTGTGAAATGTTGCAAGTAAATGTCCATGTGAATATCCCGGTTCAATTTTATATGTTAACCGTAGATCATAAGCAACATCGCTTATCTCTTGGTCAGGGGCAGTACAGAATACACGTAGATGAAGTGTTTTTCTGTTTAAACCAAGCCCGGCGGTCGCTGGTTGGGACTCTAAAAGTGGTGGGAGTTTGATTCCACATGCTGCGGTAAAACGACTGTCGGTGAATTTCCATGTTGTCCCGAAGTATTTGTCCTTAAAGAAGCTGTAGAGATCTTGAAACAGATCCTCGAGGTACTTTTCATTTTTTTCCATAGTGCTGTTTTTCCTCACTCTACACTCCTTTTTATCAAAAGTCAAAACCTCCTCACGAATGTGTGAAACGGTTTTTTATATTTTATAAAAATAAGGAGTAAATAGTTTTTTTAGCTTTTCTACTTTCTTTTTGTTTCTTGAAATAGCCAGATTTGTTTTTCCTTGAGTCAATAAGTTTGTTAATGACTGTAGGGTTACTTCAGTTACCTCTTTGTGTGTTTCATAAAACTTATCTACTTTCAGAGCCACATCTTCATCTATGCGAGCTTCGATAATGTAGTCCCCAAATATATTTAAATAATAATTTCGAGCTTCAAATATTTCTTCATCAGCCATATGGTATTGCAGTGTCTTACCATCGAAATATTTAGCATTGTACTTATCAAGCGCGGTGGTTCCTCCGCAGAGAAGCCAGATCTGTTGGTTTTTATTTTGTAAGTCTTTAAATAAATATTCCTCACTTTCCTTTCGGGCAAAGAAGAACCATTCATGGGGATTGTAAATGTAGAGAGGTTCGTTTTTTATGGTACCAGCCAAGATGTTAAATGCATGTCCCCAAAACTTGTCCGCTTCCGCTGGGCTTTTAAATGAATAACTTATTTTGTCTCCATCAGAGAGAGCAAGAAAATCATTTCCTCCTCGCTCTCCTACGCCGTATTGTTTTTGAGCTAAAGAAAAGAAATCATTCATCTTCATTATCCATATTTGGGAAAGAGAAAACTGCTTACCGTGCTTCACGACTATTTCTCGGTCCATTAGTTTACGAAGGAGTTGATAGAGGGCTTGTTTAGTAAACCCGTGTCTTATCTTTTGTGCTTCCTGGAGCAATGCTTCTCCGCTAAGTGCTTTATTGCTCAAGGCTTTAAGAACAACTTCTTCTATTGTTTGAGGTTTATCGAGGTCCATACGGTCAGAATACTTCAAAATAAGTAAAAAGTAAAGTTTTTATTTACAAAATACCTAAAATAGCTATATATTTTGACTAATTTTAAATACATTGTATAATATATACAGAAATCAAATCGTTCATTTAAAAAACTAAAAAATGCAAAAAGAAGATATCGAATTTGGAGTTTACTATCAATGGCCTCACAGGAAGGTGCTTAACAAGATGTCATTTATTGGCGCTATCCTATTTATGTTTGTGAGCTTTATATCCTGTTTCATTTTGGTATATAGTTTTCAAGATTACATTCCAAAAGAAGAATGGCTTAGGATTTTCGCAGCGATAGTCGGGATAATCACACTTGCGTTAGCAACAACTTGGGTAATGCTTTTACCTGAAAAAATTGCAAGGCGCAGAATAGGGCAATCTGTAAAATGGCAGAAAGTATATCTTAGTAAGTTGGTTGAAGATACAAAAGCTTCTATAGGTAATACAAAGAAGGAGCTTGTTGAGCTTCGACTGCAAAGAGAGGAAAAAATACAGAAGTTTATTGATCAGTTTGATGCCTCAATTTCTAAAAAAGAATCAGCCATAGAATCTGAAGAGGTAAAACTTGGTGATTTAGAAAATCAACTCAAAAAATTAGTGTGATTTTAAAAAGGGAAGAATCCTCTTCCCTTTCATTATTCAGCTCACGAAAGTCGCGAGTTGATAGTGAAACAATATTGTTCATTTAAAAAACTTAATAAAATGCTTAGAGAAATAATCTTATCTTCAGAAAAAATTGAAGCTTACTTAAGAAAAGAAGGACTACTTAGAGAAAAAGAAACACTAAACAAAGCTGTAAAGATTACCGTTTATGAAAATGATGATCCAGGTAAGAACTATATTATTTATACAGATATGTCAGTTGGGCTTTTTAATTTGTTATGTAAACTAAAGTTGACCACCCTGGAAGAAATAATTGAGTTCTCTGCAGAAGATTTGAGAAAATTCAGATATATGGGAGAGAAGAAGATAGAAGAAATTAAAAATATACTTCTATCTAAAGGTATGTATCTCAAAAACCAAAAACCGCTCGATTGAGCGGTTTTTTTACTTTCAACTTTATAACTTTACAAACTTTGAACTTACTATCCGTTCATGTGCTCCTTACAAGTACGAGCGGCAGGGTTGGCTTCTAGGCGATCTGCTTCGATAGACTTTCCGCAAACTTCACATTTACCAAAAGTTTCGTTCTCAACTTTTATCAAAGCGTTTTTGATATCAGTGAGTCGGTCTTGCAAAGTGTTGAGCATACTTGTGCGCTCTTCGAAATCTTCAAATCGATCAGCAGCATCGTTGTCATCTGATTGGTTCATCATATCTACATCAGGAGTTGCTTCCCACTTATCAGTCTCGGAATTGAAGTGCGCTATCTTTCCTAGTTCTCCTTCGAGGAGTACTTTTTCGGCTTGTAGTGTTTCTGCAATATTTTTCTTATTCATTGGACTTATGGTATCACGCCCTGGCTAAAGGGCAAGGGTGTTGTGCTCTAGGTATTATTGCTGTCTAATTAGACTGTCGTATATAGCTTTTAGAACTTCTGGTTTTGTAGTAAAAACAACGATTTGGTCAGTCACTTTTGCGTAGAAGAAAAGTAGATTGTTGCTTTGTTCTAGTGTTTCATATCGAAGCGCGCGTACTGGAATGTTGTACATATACTCTCCTACAAATCCTTTACCTATTTCTTGTTCATGCTCTGCAATATCGATACCAAGTGGTCGATAAAATGTTTGCAAAAGAGTCGGTTCTGCTATTAAGAGTTCTTTTGAAGAAATTTCAGGATCAACAACAGAAGTGATGACAAATGGTACGTTCTCTGTCCCAGTGCTCATGACGCCGATGCGAGCGATATTGAAAGAAGCTAGAAATGGTTCACTTGGTTTTGATTCAAAAAAAGAAAACATTTCTGATACAGAAAGTAGAGTCAAAGTTTTTTCGTCACTAACGAGCGGTAGTAGTGTTGGTTTGCCTTCAGTTAGGTTGGCATTGGCTTTCAATCCTTCAACAACCTTTCTGATATCTGTGGTACTAGATAGGATAGGTTCACTACTAGGGAAGACACCGACAGAGGCAGTAGTTTCAGCTGGAACAGTCAAGTTGTAATAGTGGTACACGCCGTATCCAAAAGATGCACAAGTAAATAGTATTAAAATGATGGCACCGGCTTTGTACCAAGCTTTCTGACTTTTTTGAGTTTTTTCTTCGAGAGCGATCTGCTCCTTCTCTCTCCCCTCGCTTAACATTTGTTGTACAACTTTTGCATCAGTTGCGTCCATAGCTTTTGCTAAATCGTCTTCGTATGTATGTGAAGTGTGCTTGTCTGATTGTGCAGGCAAAGGTTCTGTAGTAGGTAACTGTTCCGTAGATTCTTTTTTTACTTCTGGTTCCATATTTTAATGATATCCGATAAGGTACTTTTTTGGGTTCTCTGATAGGTCGATAAATTCGTCAGCTATTTCCTTGAGTGATGCTGAAGCACTTTTGCCAAAGGTCATGACTTCAACCTGGACACCATGGTGGTATCGCAAGAAGTTGCAAAGTGGTACGAAGTCTCCATCACCTGAGACTATCACGATAGCATCGAGCTTCGGTGCCATAGTCACTGCGTCGATAGCAAGGCCGATATCCCAGTCCGCTTTTTTACTACCATCGAAGAATATCTGTAAGTCTTTAGCTTTGGTTTCAATGCCAGCTTTTCCAAGCGCTCCAAGAAAGTCTGTTTCGTCACCGTTCTCGGTAGTGATCACATAGGCGATCGCTCGGATGAGTTGTCGGCCAGCTACAGCGTCTTTAACTACGCTAGCAAAGTTTACTTTTTTCTTGTATAGATTTTTTGCTGTGTGATAGAGGTTTTGTGTGTCGATGAAAACTCC
>CAYJDV010000041.1:0-4238 GCA_964369095.1 uncultured Candidatus Saccharibacteria bacterium
AATCTGTGTACATGGTTCTTTCTTGTGAAATCAAAACTGACTCTATATTTTTTCTATCTCTAAAACTAAATGTAAAGTAAGGCAGACTTGTGGTCTTATCTATAGTGGTAATTATACCGTACATATAATTTTCTACAGTGGCTGAGCTGACTGCATCTAAAAATCTCTGACTGACCAGCGGTGCTAAATTTTTAAAGGAAACAACTTCATTATTTCTATTAACCATAATTTCTGCAAATGGCACAGTTCCAGAAAAAGTTTTTGCTCTAAAATTTTCCAAGTCAGATTCTTCTGGAATATCTACACCATAAGTTGCATCAATTCTAACAAAGTTTTTTTCTTTTGTTTCAACATTTATACCTGTGTCTTTTTTTGCAAAAAATTTATCTGGCAACGCAATTGCAATTATTGCCAGAACAGCAAAAATACAGCCAAGCATTACTAGTAAATTTAATTTACGTTTGTTTGAACTATTTTTTTGCATCTTTGCTAATAGCAGTGCTTCTTCTCCAGGTACTTCACTTGAACCAACAATACCCTGAGCGCTGGTTACACTATCTTTTTGCATAGTATGCAAAACGGGCGAATTAGAATTATCTTCCATTCGCCCATTATACAATAATTTTATTTTTTTTACTTTTACTAGCTTACTAGTTTGTCTTAGGTGTTTCCGGTGGTTTTGGTGCTGCCGCTGGTTTTGGAAACATTTCCGGATTCAAAGCTTTGATAGATACCCCAACTTTACCTTCTTCTACTTTGATAACTTGTACAGGGAATTTCATTCCAACTTTTAAAAATGCATCTACCTTGTCCACACGGAAAGGCGCTATTTCTGAAATATGTACCAGGGCTTCCATACTGCTCGAAATTTTTACAAAAGCTCCAAAGTCTGCAATACGCACCACTTCGGCATCTTTAATAATATCCCCGACTTTATAAACCTTGGTCATATCTTCGATCATTTGTTTTGCGCGAGCTGGACCGTCTCCATGCCCAGAAATCAAAACTGTTCCATTATCTTCAATTGTAATTTCAGTGCCAGTAGCGTCGCGCATTGCATTAACTACCTTACCACCTGGGCCAATGATTTGACCAATTTGTTCTGGTAATACTTTTGTTACAACTATACGCGGCGCAGATGGAGCCAGGTCATTTCTTGGCTGTGCAATCTCTTTTGTGATAGTTTCTAAAATTGTAAGACGGGCTTTTTCTGCATCAGCCAACGCTTCTTTTAAAATCTTCACGGAGACCCCTGTTAGTTTAATATCTAGCTGAAGAGCAGTAACACCTTTCTTTGTACCAGCAACTTTGAAATCCATATCACCGTAGTGGTCTTCGGGGCCTTGGATGTCTGTAAGAATTTTATAATTGTTTTCATCATTTACATCTTCCATTAGACCCATTGCAAGACCAGCAACAGGCGAAGATATTGGAACACCTCCGTCCATCATTGCAATACTAGCTGCACAAATACTAGCTTGAGAAGTAGAACCATTTGATGATGTTGATTCAGAAACAAGACGAATAGTATAAGGAAATATTTCGTAAGCTGGAATAACAGGAACTAATGCTTTCTCTGCTAAAAACCCGTGACCCATCTCGCGACGATTCATGCCGCCCATGCGACCTGTTTCACCAGTTGAATAAGGCGGGAAATTATAGTGATGTATGAAACGTTTCTTACCGCTGGCTTCTATCCCGTCTACTTCTTGGCGAGTATCAGGACCATCTAGTGTTAAGACAGATAGTACATGTGTTTCCCCGCGGTAGAATATTCCTGTGCCGTGTAACACAGGAGAGACGCCGCCAGCACGGGCAAAGAGTGGACGAACCTGGGTAAATTCACGCAGGTCAGCGCGACGATTTTCTTTAGTTGCTCCGTCATGAAACAAAGAATCAAGTGTATGGTGCATATGATCCCAAATACTATTTCGAGCATTTTCATCTTCATTATATTCTGCAGTAACAATAGCATCGAGAACAGTCTCTGCGTCATGAATAACCTTTTTACTATTATCTCCAAAAAGGTCACCTTTTAAAATAGGTAAAACTTTTTCATTAAATTCAGTTAGTAGTGCAGGCGGCACCGCTGGCTTTTCAAAAACTAATTTTTCTTTACCTTCTTTTACAATTATTTCATTTTGCCAATTTTCAAATGCAGTTATTCCAGTCATTGCGAGATCTAACGCTTCCCCAATTTTTTCGTTACTGTGTTCAAAAGATAAAGCTTCGATCATACAAACTTTGTTCTTCATTCCACAAACTACCAAATCTAAATCGTTAGTTGCTTCGGTGACTGTTGGCAGATAGTTATTTAATTTTAGTTCAGTTTCACCTTTTGGAATAGTTACAGACACAGATCCAACTGGTCCAGCAAAAGGAATTGGAGAAGTTGCAATAGCTAAAGATGCCGCGTTAACTCCAAGAATTTTTGGATCCATCTTACCTACTGCAATTACAGTAACAATTACTTGAACTGCATTTTTTATGTGGTGCTGAAATAATGGACGAATTGTACGGTCAATAACACGGCTAGCTAGTACAGCTTGGTCTGATGGACGGCCTTCTCTTTTGTTCCATTGTCCGCCAAGAATTTTACCTGCAGCATAATAACGTTCCACGTATTCAACAGTGAGATTGAAGAACCCTGGATTGTTTTTATTACTACTACTAATACATGCAGTTGCCAGTACTACTGTGTCATCACATGACATCATAACAGAGCCCCCCGCTTGCATCGCTAGGTCGCTAAAACTTGCCACTACCTCTCGTCCACCGATTGATAATGTATACTTTCTTTCTTGCATATTTATTTATTTTTGCGATCCCCTGATTTTAGTACTGAAACTAATTTGGGAACATATCCCTGTTTCATTACTACTTATCAAAAGACCGCGTTACTATTACAGTGGCACTATAGCACAGGGGCGGAAAAATAAAAGCCCCATTACGGAGTTTTATTTGAGGCAAAATTCTTAAAGCTTTGAATTACTCTTGAGGCCTTGCCTAAAGAGTTTCAATATCTTCTCTGTAGTTTATCCAGTCCATAATGTCTTTTACAAACTCCTGAGTATTGGCAAAATACGCAGGAAAAATTTTTCTATCTAAAATCTTATTTTGAATTCTAGGAAAACTCATATGGTCTAAATAACTAGAATATTCATATTCTCTTAAGTATTCAATTGCTCGTTTTTTATTTCTTATCCCTCTTTCTTTCCATTCTTTATCGATAAGTTTAATTGGGTTTAAGTGTATATATGAGTATATATATTTTAAATATCTATCAGTATTCAAATGTTGTGCCTTAAATTTACCCTCAAACAGCGAGCCAGTCCTGTCATATTTTTTATTGTAATACATAGCATATGCGGTGCTTAGTTTTTGCATAAATCTACTTATCCCACCTTCTATATTCTCAGTAAGTAATATATGAAAATGATTAGGCATTAGAACATAAGCCCCAATTGAAACCAATTTATTACTACCATCTAACTCATAGACAGATATGCCTTTTAATGAATCAGCAAAATTAAACTTTTCATCTCTATTGATTGCATATAAAAGATCAACAAATCTTTTGTGGTCTTCTTTATCATGAAAGATTTTTTGTTTACTATTACCACGATTATAGATATGATAATACTCTCCAAGACTAAAGGATACATTTCTTATGGACATAATTATATACTATCAAACCGAAACTCTCTAGGCAAGGCCTAAAGAGTTTGCCTACCCAGTACGGCTATCGAGTGCTATAATAGCAATATATGGCAGTAATATCACACAAAGCCCAGCGCGTGGCAGTACTAATAGACGCGCAAAATTTGTATCATAGCGCGCGGCATTTATACAAACACAAAGTTAACTTTGGAGAAATCTTAAAAGAAGCAGTTGGAGAACGTCAGCTTGTCCGCGCAATTGCATACGTTATTTCTACAGAAGCTGGAGACGAAAAGAATTTCTTTGACGCCCTGACTCGCGTAGGCATAGAGACTAAAACTAAAGATTTACAAATATTTATTGATGGTACTAAAAAGGGAGACTGGGATGTAGGTCTTGCAATAGACGCAGTAAGGCTAGCTGAAAAAGTAGACGTAGTTGTAATAGTATCTGGAGACGGAGATTTTGTGCCAGTAGTAGAATATCTAAAAAACAAAGTCCAAGTAGAAGGTATGTGTTTTGCCCAATCAACATCAAGTAAACTAATAGAATCCATGGATGCATTTACTGACTTGGGC
>CAYJDV010000042.1:0-2065 GCA_964369095.1 uncultured Candidatus Saccharibacteria bacterium
GGTAAACACGGAGTGAAATAATAAATAATTTTATTATTCTAATTCTAGAGAGAAAATATCTCTATCAGGAAGAAGAGGAAATTGTACTGATTGGAACCCATGACTATGTAAAAAGTTATGAGCCCCATCATTGCCTCGACCAGTATCTACAACTAATGTACGAAATTGTTGATTGTGAGATCGAGCAATTATTATTTCCAAAAGATTACTTCCAACTGATTGCCTACGGTATATTTTATCAACGCAGAGCGAAACAAAAAGTGGATATTTATCTATCTGAACAAATTCTCTGGTTAACGGTTCAAGGTATGAAACATTTCGAGCCATCGTATAAGATAGCCCACATGCAAATCCAACCAATCGGTTTTTTCGTGCACTAAACGTTCCCACACACATATTTATTCGCCTTGCAGCATCCAGAGATTTGGATGTAAGTACATAAGGAAGGTGTCCGTATGTATAACAATCTTCGGGGGAAATGACCATCTTTAAATGATTGCATTGAAAGTTAACAACACCATCAAGTTCAACAATTTCCAAATTATCAGGGTAATGTCTTTGTTTATACATAATAAGGATTTTTTTGTCATACTATCAGAAAATTTTGACCTTGTATAGAAATATGATAAATTCAATTAAATACGTATTGTTTTCTTTTTAATTCCTATTTCGTCAATGTATTTCTGCTTGTTGGAATCAATATTTTTATTGAGCCCACAAAGGGTCTGGTGTTCCACGAGAATACTCAACGCCAACAAGTCTCGGAGCGTGTCAACGAGTCACAGCGACTTGATGCCATAAGAAGGCGCACCATAGTCACCCAAAGTGAGCTTCTAAGAAATATGTTGATCCCACCGATAAAACCCCGCCAAACCAGGCGGGGCTTTTATAAGATAATAATAATTAGATAAAAAAATATTTAAAAGAAAAAAGCCCTTCCGGAGAACCGGAAGGGCTTAAAGTATAGCCATGAAAACATATTTTAGTGACTACCGTCACTGACAAATTCTTTCCACTCCTCCTGACTTATGAATGAATCCTGTGTAGGGTCCTCTATTTCCTGAACGTAATTTTTATTAATGGTAAAAAAGCTAAATGTTCTTTTACCAAATAATGCTATTAGGATTAGCCCTATGCCTGAACAAAATGCCCAAAAAGCTAGCGGGTCTCCATTTTCAACGGAAACCGGAGGTTCTTTTAGAAGAGCGTAGCTAAATAAAATTAGTGCAACAGTAACGAGTGTTACTTCAAATAAGTATTTTCTTAATTTTTCCATAAAAAGAAGTTTTTGGTTTTCTTTATCCTACCACAAACTTCAAAAATGTATACTACACAAGCTCAATCAGGATAGGGCAGTGGTCACTTCCCATGTAGTTGGTCAAAGTTTTAAAATTCTTCACTCGTTCAAATATTTCAGGGGAGCAAAAGAAATAGTCTATTCGCCAACCGACGTTACGGTCTCGTGAGCGGGTCTTTTGATCCCAGTATGTATATACATCTTTTTCGCCTGGATTCATCGTTCGATAAATATCTATCCAACCCTTTTTCACAAGCTTATCCATCCAAGCACGTTCTATAGGCAAGAATCCTGTGTTGTCGACATTTTCTTTTGGTCGTGCCAAATCTATCTCATTGTGAGCAGTATTTACATCACCACAAAAGATAACCGGTTTCTTTTTCTTCAACTTCTCTATATAAGAAAGGAAGGCATCATAAAATTCGAGTTTGTATTGCAAGCGCGCTGGACCTCCACCACCGTTAGGGAAGTAACAAGTGATAAGATAAAAATCTTCATATTCAGCCACTATAGTGCGACCTTCTTCATCGAAACGTTTCTCTCCAAAGCCGGGAGTCGCTTTCAGCGGTTCTTCTTTAGAATATATAGCAGTACCGCTATAACCCTTTTTGATCAAACACGGAGAAAGTGTCAGATGGTAGTCACGAAATTCCACCAATTCAGCAGGCAGCTGGTCTAGCTCACTCTTAGTTTCCTGTAAACAAACGATATCTGGCTTATATTCATCAAACAAAGGCTCAAAATGACCTTGTTTATGTGTGGCACGCA
>CAYJDV010000042.1:2165-4205 GCA_964369095.1 uncultured Candidatus Saccharibacteria bacterium
TTCCAAGAGATTATTTTCATAAAAGTATTATACCCCGCCGCTGCATTGCCATGCTATGGAGGGCAGGCAGGCAAAAAGAAAGACCACTGGTGGAGCCAGCGGTCTTATATAGTTGAGCCTTAATTAAAAGGACTTAATTTAGAGAGTTGTTTTTTGTTTTAATTTGTGGAAAGAACAAAGGTAAAGAACATTGTTCGACGATGTGTCATTCAATACCGAAGTATTGGATGTGGGTGACATGAGTCACTATGATTTGAGTCAGTACAGGTACCGACATGTGTAAGTGTTATTTATGGTGTTACTTCAAACAATAGAGAGCTGACGAGTCCTCTATATGTATTTGAAATAAGAAAGATCATCTGTGTTTATTATACGCTTATAATTGCAAAGTGTAAAAGGTGGATAACTATAACAAAAAAGTCCCCTGAAAAATCAGGGGACCTGTAAACTCACTCTTCACAAAAACTTTACTGTTTAGTAGTTTCTTCAGCCACCTGCTCTTTTGCATGATCCTTAACACCATTACCACTTGCTAACAGCAATGTTTCATTTTTTGCACCGGAAGAAAAATTCATCTTAATTTTAATTCCACTGAATTCAATCTCCAGTTCGCCATTGTCTTTACCGTTCATTGGGCTGGTAACAGCTCCAATAATTGTTGCCAGATCTGCCGCATTACCGGAAAATACTGTTGGTTGATCAGCTAAGGCTACGTTTGTTGACGCAACTGGCTGATTCGCTGCCCGCAAGTCCGGACTTTGAACCTGATCAGCAACAAATGTTGCGCGGTTCATATCAATAATTGAAGCATCGTTTCCACATGTTTGCACATATGCGATCCAACACTCCGAATTATCAGTATTTCTCCTGGCCTGGCTCATGAATACATGGGCATTTGTAAGGCGCATCTTGCGTCCACCATTTGCAAACATCACCCGTAAACGATAGAACGTACTTAACCTGCCTTTTGTAACAGGACCAAATCTGGTCACGTTGGCTCTTTGAGCCACCCGATCCATATGTCTTACGGCATCTGAATCAGATACACCACCAGCAACCATCGGGTTGTCAGTTGCAAAATTACTCTGCCTTCTTTCGGCAAAATAATCTTTAATGGAACTTCTTTTCAGTAGTACCAATAAGGCTATCAGCAAAATTAAACCAATAACCATTGCGGCCAACCCGCCTTCAGTGTAATACCAGGCAGTTTCAACTACAGGAGTAGGTACAACATCAGGTTTAACCTCGTTTTTTTCAGGAACACCGGCATTGTCAATAAACGGAACAACATCTCCGTGTTGAATCACTAATGGGGCAAGTTTGCCTTTCAGGATTTTCCACTGGTTGTCATTCTTTTCAACAACAATATTACCGGTATATCCATCTTTAAACAGGAAAGTTAAATTCTGGCCAATGTAAATCTTATTAGGATCTACAACACCATTATTTTTGTTCGCATCTTTGCTCATGGCAATTATCGAAGCAACTTCCTGGTTACTGATAGGTAAAATAATCTTTTCCATTGGCTCTAATTGAGCAAAAGAATAAGAGGTGGCGAATATAATCGCCAAAGCTAAAATGATTTTTTTCATCTTAAATTTAGTTTAGTTTTTGTGAAAAATTTTTAAAGAATTCTGTCTATATCATAGCACTATTTTACCATATTGTCAAGTTACTTCTTAGAGTGGAATTTCTTGTGGACTTCTCGGAGTTGTTTGTCAGTAATATGGGTATATACCCCAAAGTAAAATCCTCTGTCGAGCGTACAGAGGATTTACTACGGGGCGAGACGTGCCATTATTTCTTACTGTGATATTTTCGATGAATTTCTTTTAACTGTTTATCTGTGACGTGAGTATAGATCTGAGTGGTAGCGATATTGGCGTGTCCCAGCATCATTTGGACAGATCGGATATCTGCACCATTTGAAAGGAGGTCAGTAGCGAATGAGTGACGTA
This sequence comes from uncultured Candidatus Saccharibacteria bacterium, assembly GCA_964369095.1. Taxonomy (GTDB): domain Bacteria; phylum Patescibacteriota; class Minisyncoccia; order Phycocordibacterales; family UBA9973; genus UBA4124. Next base: position 4,124 of record CAYJDV010000042.1, read on the forward strand.
AGACGTGGGGAGTAACTTTTTTAGAAATACCTGCTTTGATAGCATAATGCTTCACGATACGTTCGATAGAGCGGGGAGTGAG
>CAYJDV010000043.1:0-4090 GCA_964369095.1 uncultured Candidatus Saccharibacteria bacterium
CAGCATATATATTACTGATCTGAACAGGTATTGTCCCATTTCTTATCTCGTAGACGTATCCGTTGTTTCTAGATACATATCTTAAGATGTGGTCGGTTATAGTTTCTGTTGTCGGTTTACCTTTTGGAGTCGTTGCTGGAACCGAAACCACTGTTTTAGTAGTAAAAGCACTAAACCCTGAAACAGTTTGAGACGTAAGTTGTTTGAAAGAAGAAACTTTCTGATTCTCTACCGGAATAGTCGGAACGCCGTTATCGCTTAGTGTTTCGGTGTTGTTACTAGGTGTGTTGTTTCCAAATGGAAAAAATGATTTGAAACCAGAGTCTGTAGTAGTTGTTGTTTCTGTAGATTTTGATTTGTTATAAAAATACCAAGCTCCCCCACCAACAAGGAGTAATACTATAAGGATAATGATTATTTTTCGCATAAGCTAATTGTACTATATTATTTACCACCCGCAGTGAATATGTGTTTTGTGGCTCGTGTTTGTTGTATAGCCAGTTTGGGAACAAACTTTTGATCCATATGAATTACAAGGCCCTATTTTTTCTTTAGCTCCGGCAAAACGACAAATATCTAAAATAGCTTTATTTTTTTCTGGATTAGATTCCGACGCTGTAATATCAAAAGCCGCCCCTTTATAATGTTTTGAATTAGGCCCAGAGTGCCTACCCCCGTTTATTTCAGTTAAAGAAATTGGGTACTTTTTACTTATAGCTAAAAGAGCACCAAGCATTTTTTCATTAAGTGCCGCCTGCCTTGCTCCACCGTGTGCTCTAATACTTGTCCAAGCACCTTCGCCTTTGGATGTATTAATAACATTTTGTTTAGGAGTTGCCCTCGGTTCATCCTTAAGTGTTATATATTGAATAGAAGAAGACGCTATTATTTGTTCAGCTAATTGTTTAGCTGTACCAGTAGGAATTGATATACCAGTAAGGGGTGGTAGATTAGAAGGTGTATAATCATTTTCATCAGCCTCATCAATACTAAGATCTATATCGGCTATATTTAAATCACTAGAAACCAACCTCGGATTGATAGTATTTAATATCAAAAATGAAGCCAAGGCCAACAAAAGTCCAAAGAAAGATTCAAAGAGCTTACTCTTTGCACTAGCTTTGATAAAAGGAATATCTGTCACCATGTATTGATATCCTTCAAATATAATCTTAACCACTAAAACTACAACAGATAGACCAATTAAAAACCTAATGATCAGGTTAATAAAATAACTTATCTGATTATCACAACTGCCTCCTGGTACTGGTTTTCCTTGGGTCACATATTCTCGACACAGATCATTGTCTAAAACTACATTTAGTCCTGGCAGGGGTGCCAAGAGTGAATAGCTACGCTGGGCATCGCTTAGAGCTTGGTTGACTGAGTTTTCGGGGATGATGCCGGTACTAGAGTTGAATGCTCCGACCTTGATCTCCCTTGCTCCATTTTTAGTTTCTATTGTTTGTCTTATGGAATATGTTGTCCCGACTGTTAAGTCAGTCAGCCTATAATAATATGTACCATCAGCCTCGATGCCGTATGCTGCATTATTAGTGTTTGATTTTAGGGACTGTTTTGGCCCGTAAGTACTTGCTGTGGTAGTACCATCTACTCTAAGTGGTTCTATAGAATATTCTAGTTTTGCTGTGAAATCTCCAATATTTGAATTTTTAATTTTTCCACCGATATAAGCACTTGTGCCTGTTGTTGTAGAAGTTAGTGGCCAAGTGGCATCGATGGTCTCCATCCCTGTCCTAATTTGTACAACATTAGAAATAAAAGCGTACCCATTCTTGCCCTCTGCTCTTATGTTATAGAGTGTTTTGCCAGCAATTCTTTCTTTTATAGTCCATTTTATGGTGGTACCTAGCACTTCTTTGGTTGGTTGGGTATCTGTACACGGAGGAGCAATAACACCCACTGGACAAAGTGACCCAGAAATAGGAAAAGAACTTATTTGGGTGAAGATATTAACTTTTTCTACATTTTCTGCCGAGACACCGGTGAGGGTCGCAGTTATAACAGTTCCACTAACGGTGGCAGTCAGTGGTGTGGCAACGATTTGTGCTGAAGAAGTCTGAGGGTTAAAAAAAGTGCTTATTAAAAAGAATAAAGTTATTAGCCTTGAGAGATGTTTCATATAATTATTAAGTATTATACATCTATATTGAGACTACTTAAACATTTGGATTATTTAATTGTACTATATGAAGTATTTTATTTAATCTCACCCTTCGCTATAGAAGCGGCAATTTGTTTTTCGATACTTAACTTTTTTCCCATCACCTGGTCTCCGTAAGCAGCTATCCCACTATTTGTAGAACAGCTATTTCCTGGTCCTGCATAATACTTACATGCTGCTTCTCTTTGGTTTGTTGCTCCTCCCCCTTTTCTAAGATAGATAGCTGTAACCATTAGTGCGTCGCCTGTGTTCCAAGGGTTGGGGGTGTGACCTAGATAACCCTTAGCCTCTAAGCGTTGAGCAAGCCATGTTGTAGGTAGTACTTGGGTGTAGCCAATAGCTCCACCGTGCCCGTTGAAAGATCCATCGCTTTTTTTGAGCGCACAAGAAAGTGGTGTTTCGTCTACATTTTTACCAAGCTCACTTGTAATAGTTTGAAATGCTGGTTTGTCAGCCGGGTACATATTTGCAGCTGGGTCAGTCCATCTGCACTTACCAACATTTGTCCCACTTCCTGTCTCTTGTGCAAAAATAGCTAAAATAAAAGCAGTAGGTACTCCTGTTTTTTCTGATGCTAGTTTAGCCGCAGGGTAAGCTTCTTTGTTAAAGTTTACTTTTATAGGTTTTCCATCGAAGCTCCCGGTCATCGCCCCAGAAATATCAAAATCTTTGATAACTGATAAATCTATATTATCTATACTCAACCCCCCATTAACCAACCTCGGATTGATAGTATTTAATATCAAGAAAGATGCTAAAGCTAAGAGTAGACCAAAGAAAGATTCAAAGAGCTTACTCTTTGCACTAGCTTTGATAAAAGGAATATCTGTCACCATGTATTGATATCCTTCAAATATAATCTTAACCACTAAAACTACAACAGATAGACCAATTAAAAACCTAATGATCAGGTTAATAAAATAACTTATCTGATTATCACAACTGCCTCCTGGTACTGGTTTTCCTTGGGTCACATATTCTCGACACAGATCATTGTCTAAAACTACATTTAGTCCTGGCAGGGGTGCCAAGAGTGAATAGCTACGCTGGGCATCGCTTAGAGCTTGGTTGACTGAGTTTTCGGGGATGATGCCGTCTTTGGCACTAAAGACACCAACTTTAATCTGAGAGGCGTTATTTTTTGAAGTAATAGTTTGTCTGATTGAGTATTTTTGACTTGCGGTTAAGCCAACCAACCTATAATAATATGTGCCATCAGCTTCGATACCCTCTGCAGCATTATTAGTGTTTGATTTTAGAGCTTTTTTGGGACCATATATACTAGGGATCTTTGTGCCTGCAGTATCGAGGGCATCAATTGAATATTCAAGACTTGCTGTGAAGTCATCAGGATTAGGATTATTTAGTTTGCCTTTGATCCAAGCATTTTCACCATCTGTCGTCGAAGTCAAAGGCCAAGTGGCATCGATGGTCTCTGTACCTGTTATAACTTGCTCTATATTGGAAATAAAGGCATATCCATTCTTGCCTTCTGCTCTGATGTTGTATGTTGTTTTCCCAAAAATACGGTCTTTTATAATCCACTTTATAGTGGTGCCAACCACTTCTTTTGTTGGTTGGACTAATAAACATGGTTCGTTTGGGCAAAAAGCTGTTGCAGGGAAAGCTCCTGTTATGGCAAAGATATTAACCTTCTCTATATTATCTATAGGAATTCCGGTGAGTGTTGCGGTGATAACAGTTCCATCTACTTTTACAGAGAGGGGTTTAACAGGAACTGGTTGTGCTGAAGAAGTCTGAGGATTAAAAAAGGTGCTTATTAAAAAAAATAGGGTTATTAGTTTTGAGAGAGGTTTCATGTCCTGTTTTAGTTAAACAAAATAGTAAATTGTCTCAGTGCATTTTGTAAACTATAAACTATAGTTCCTACTCCCACCTCAATAC
>CAYJDV010000044.1:0-4017 GCA_964369095.1 uncultured Candidatus Saccharibacteria bacterium
TAAGATATGCGGAGCTCAGACCGAGCTTCTTTTATTCTAAAAACATGACACGATCACTCGCAAAAGGACCATATATCGATGAGAGACTCCTAAAAAAGATTGCAGGCAAAGCCCCGCTATCTGCTGGAGTTATTAAGACATGGGCACGTGCGTGCCAGATCTCACCAGAGATGGTTGGTTTCACTTTCGGTGTTCACAATGGTAAGACTCACATTGAGGTTCTAGTAACTGAAGATATGGTAGGTCACCGTTTGGGAGAATTTTCTCCAACTCGTAAGTTCACTCGTCATGGAGGTAAGATGCAAAAGGAGATCGATCAAAAGAAAAAGGAATCTGAAATCACTGCAGCTAAGAGTGCAAAGGCTTCTACTGCTGACACTAAGAAAAAATAATATAAACATTTATGAAAGCTACACTTACAAACTATCGTCAATCTCCACGTAAAGTCCGCCTCGTTGCTCACGCAGTGAAGGGTAAAAGTGTTGAGCAGGCAGAGGTAGAGCTTTCATACATGCCAAAGCGTGCAGCTGATCCTATCAAGAAACTTATCAAAAGTGCTGTTGCTAATGCGGCTAAGGACGGTATCGATACTGTTGGCCTTGTTATCAAGAACATTGAAGTTAACCAAGGATTGGTTATGAAGCGTTTTATGCCTCGAGCGATGGGTGTGGCTAAGCCTATCCGAAAGAAGATGAGTCATGTGACTGTTGCTCTTTCAGAGAAGACTGCTGAAAAGAAAGCTTCAAAAAAGGTTGTTACTAAGAAAGTTAAGGAGAGTAAGAAATAATATATGTCTAAAGTAGTCCACCCATATGCCCATCGTCTAGTTATCCTCCGAGATTGGAAATCTCGTTGGTTTGCTGATGACGCTAACTATGTAGAAAACCTCAAGGTTGATATCACTATTCGTGAATTTCTAGAAAAGCGCCTACGTGGATCATATGTTTCAAGTGTTGAGATCGAGCGTGGCCAAAAGGCTATCCGAGTACTACTACGTACTTCACGCCCTGGTATGATCATTGGACGAAACGGTGAAGCTGCTGTAAAGCTCAAGACAGATGTTCAAAAGGCACTTAAGAGTGCAGGACTTACTGTAACTGACGAGATCAAGCTTGAAATCGTAGAAGTGACTTCTCCAGAAGCTGACGCAAAGATCGTAGCATTTATGATCGCTGAAGGACTTGAAAAGCGTATGCCATACCGACGGGTTATGAAGCAGGTTATCGAAAAGGTAATGACTGTACGCGGCGTACAAGGAGTTCGATTTTATATCGGTGGACGTCTTGGGGGAGCTGAAATCTCTCGAAGTGAAATCTTGAAGCGTGGATCTGTTCCACTTCAGACAGTTCGTGCAGACATCGACTTCGCTCGTGAAAAGGCTCACCTTGCATACGGAGATATCGGTATCAAAGTTTGGATTTACAAAGGTCAGGTTTTTGCTAAGCAAGAAGCTTCTGCTGCTGCAAAGAAATAAGAATAAAAAACTATTATGTTATTCCCGAAAAAAGTAAAATTTAGAAAGTGGCAAAAGAAAAGAACAGACATGACTTCTCGTGTTGAGACTCGTGGTACTGGACTTTCTTTTGGATCATTTGGTCTCAAGAGTGAGCAAATGGGACGCCTAACTTCAAACCAACTTGAAGCTGCTCGAAAGGCTGCATCTCGTCACCTTACAAAGGTTGGACGTATGTGGATCCGAGTATTCCCAGACCGACCTATAACCTCAAAGCCGGCTGAAGTGCCCATGGGAGGAGGAAAAGGAGAACTGCAAGGATACTGCATCGAAGTATTGCCAGGACGAATCCTCTTTGAAGTAGACGGTGTCTCAGAGGCTGTTGCCCGAGAGTCTCTCCGAAAGGCAGGGACCAAACTTCCGGTCAAGACCAGAATAGTAGCTCGAGATTAAGCAGTATCTAGATAAACTAGACATTTATTGAAAAAAAGGTAGTATAGTACTCACTAAGAACAACATCATGAAAGAAACAACATCACAAAAGAAGACCCTCAAAGGAACTATCGTGTCTGACAAAATGGACAAGACTGTGGTTGTTGCCGTGACTCGTTTTGTGAAGCACCCAAAATACCAAAAGTTTTTGAAAATCACTAAGAAGTACAAGGCTCACGATGAAGAGAATGCTCACAAAGCAGGAGAGATCGTAGAGATCGTAGAAGGTCGACCAATTTCAAAAGACAAGCGCTTTAGCGTAATGAGTAAATAGGCTTATGGTACAAGATGGAACAGTTGTAAAAATTGCAGATAACTCAGGAGGACAAGTAGGTAAAATCTTCAAGGTTCTTGGAGGTTCAAAGCGTCGCTATGCTGGTATCGGAGATATCGTTGTACTTTCTATCAAGAAAGCAGAACCACGAAAAGCAGTAAAGAAAAAGGACGTTTGTTACGCTGTCGTTGTTCGCCAGAAGAAAGCATTTCGCCGAAAAGATGGTTCATACATCCGTTTTGATGACAACGCTGTTGTTATTATCGAAAAAGGAAAGAAAGAACCAAAAGCAGGTCGTATTTTCGGTCCTATCCCTCGAGAAATCGCGGAATTAGGTTTCCAGAAAATCGCATCTCTTGCACCAGAGGTCCTATAATATTTTTATACCAACTATATGAAATTCAAAAAAGGAGACAACATAATAGTAACAGCCGGAAAGAATAAGGGACAAAAAGGTTCTATTCTAAAGGTTCTTCGTGATGAGAACAAAGTTCTTGTTGATGGAGTGAACAAAGTTAAGAAGCACATCAAAGCAAAATCAAAGGACCAAAAAGGTACTATGATCGAAAAGGAAGCGCCAATGCACGCATCAAACGTGATGATTGTTGATCCAAAGACTGGTAAGGCAAGTCGAATCGGAAAGAAAAAGATTGGCGACAAAATGGTTCGTATTGCCAAGAAAAGTGGCCAAGAGTTGAAATAATATGAAAATCGTTAAAGAAAAAGAATTAAATACTGCAAAGTCTCTAGCTCCATTTACATACAAAAATGCTGTTTCAGCACCACACCTCACAAAGATCACTATCTCTGTAGGAACAGGATCTGGAATGAAGAAGGATCGTGAGAAAAACAATACTGTTGCTGACAGACTCTCTAAGATCACAGGTCAGAAGCCATCTCTTCGCGCTGCCAAGAAATCTGTTGCTGGATTTAAGACTCGTGAAGGTGAACCAGTAGGACTTGTAGTAACTCTTCGCGGTGCACGCATGTACCACTTCATGGATAAGCTTATCAACATCGCTCTTCCTCGAACAAAAGACTTCCGAGGTATTGATTCAAAATCAGTAGACTCAGTAGGAAACATCACTCTCGGTATCAAAGAACACACTATTTTCCCTGAAACTGCAGATGAAGATCTACGAGATGTTTTCGGTCTTGCTATCACTATCGGAACAACTGCTAAGACTAAAGCAGAAGCCATCGCTTTCTTCACTCACATCGGAATCCCATTTAAGAAATAATAAATAAAAAACTCCTCAACTGAGGAGTTTTTTATTACCATTCGTATATATAGAAATTCTTAGATAGAGATTTGTTCTCTGGAACTTCAACTATTTTTATTGGTGTTTTATTTTTAAATTTAAAATCACAAGAGACGATGCGAGTGCCAGGGGATAGGGTTTTATCAAATAATGGTTCTAACTTTTCTAAGACCGCAGGATATAGATATACATAAATATGCGTAGCATTTGTTAAATCTGTTTTGAAAAAATCTTGATTTAAAATTTTCACCCGAGAGTTGTATTTTCGAAGTTTAATTTTTGAGAGCAACCTAGGCCAAGGCGCTATTTCCACGCCGACAGTTTTGATAGCAGGATTTTCTTTAAGCATGTACTCTAGTACTCTGCCGTCTCCACTGCCGAGGTCGTATAACACATCTTCACTCTTCATTTTTAGTGCTTCGTTGATAACTTTCAAGGCATTTTTCTTTACTGGCACCAAGGGTACCACCGAGACGATAGAGCCATATATTTGCATGATAGTTATTGCAAATATAGCAATTAGGGCAAAGGAGAGG
>CAYJDV010000045.1:0-3969 GCA_964369095.1 uncultured Candidatus Saccharibacteria bacterium
CTGATCAGTCACCTTTCTGCTACCGGATCTTCTCCTAGCTTCATAGATGCTCCATGGTGGGATGGCCCGCTATCATTTGTTGTTGGATGTATTGTGCTCTACTTTACTGGCGCATTTACTTCTAGCTTCATCGGTAACGAGCTAATCCTTTCAGGGCTACGCGGTGAAAAGAAACTCAATCAAAAGACAGAAACTGAAGTCCAGACTGAGATCATAGAAATAGCCGATATAAAAGACGAACTAGAAATAATCTCAAGAAAACTAGAACTTCTCCAAAAACAAAGTCATAAATAGAAATAAAAAATCCTCACGTTTCCGTGGGGATTTTAGTTTAATGTCTTAATTTTTTCAGATAATAGATTGGCGACATCCGGAATCAATAGACTCGGAACTTCTTTCAATTCTATATCATCAGGTCCTGATGCATCAGTAGCATTGACACGATAAATATTTAAAACTAAACAAGAAGAAATACTTTTTGAGGTTGAATATTGGACTACCAACAGGGGTATCTGAGAAACAGTAAGGTATCTTTTAATTTCCTTAATGAAACCGTCTCTTATATCACAACTAAGGGTTCTTCCTACAGTATCAGTTATTGATTGAAAATAAAGTGGCACTTCTAAATTATTGATTTTTAAATTAAGACAAGCTGTAAGCGAATAGCTCTTTACGTTACTCATTTTAAAATAGTTTTCTTTACCTTACCATATTTTTACTATCCGTCAATCATATGCTATCATAATGCCATGAAAATCCTCTCTATCGAGACAAGTTGCGACGAAACAGGTATATCAATCCTGCAATACCATCCAGAAACTGGGGTAACGGTGATTGAAGGTAACGCTCTGTCTTCTCAAATAGAAATCCATGCCAAATACGGTGGAGTCTTTCCTGCTTTAGCAAAACGCGCTCATGCCGAAAAGATGGTGCCACTTTTAACCCAAGCACTCGACGAAGCTTATCTTTTGGAAGTCCAAGATGAATCTTTGAATATAGATCCTGAAGTTTTGGCATTTCTAAACGACAAAGAAACACAACTCAAAGAAAACCTCGAACCATTTCTTAAGTTTTATCAAAAGCCAGATATAGACTATATCGCTGTGACCGTGGGTCCTGGACTTGAACCTGCTCTTTGGGTGGGAGTAAATACTGCTCGAGCACTAGCAAGTGTTTGGGGTATCCCAGTGACCCCGATCAACCACATGGAAGGTCACGTAGTAACTGCTGCATTTAAAAGTGAAGACAAAAAAACATTTTTGCTTTCAGAAATAAATTTTCCATTGCTTTCACTACTTGTCTCTGGTGGGCATACTGAAATGGTGTTGGCTGAAGCCCTGGGTAACTATAAAAAGATAGGTCAAACCAGAGATGACGCCGTGGGTGAAGCCTTTGATAAGGTCGCACGTATGCTTGGTCTGCCATATCCAGGAGGTCCTGCTGTTTCAAAGTTGGCTGGAGAATTCAGAGCTAAAAATATAGAAAATCCTTTCACTATGCCAAGGCCTATGATGCACTCAGGAGATTATGATTTCTCTTTCTCTGGTATCAAGACTGCCATGCTTTATGCGATACGCGATCTAACCATCTCTAATTCGCGCGAATTAGAGACTAGTGAAAAAATAGCTCTTGCCTGTGCTTTCGAGGATGCTGCTATAGAAGTACTTATTTACAAAACATTGAAAGCACTAGATGAGCACCAAGCGCAAACTATCATCATCGGTGGAGGTGTCGCTGGTAACACTTATTTGCGCAGTGAGCTGACAAAAGCAATACAAAATAAATATCCACAAACTACCCTATTGTTCCCAGAGACGTGGCTCGCCACAGATAACGCTGTGATGATCGGCCTAGCAGCTGTGACACAAATCATGTCTGGGCAAATAAAAACATCCGCCCCTGAATTATTAAAGGCGGATGGTAATTTGTCTTTGTAATTTTAAGCAAGTCTGGCTCGTATCCTGTTCACCCTGCTTTTATCGTTACTAACCTTTGTTCGTTGCCATGAACGTTTACTTTTAGAAAAGCTGACTTTTTTTAGAGCTTGCTTCAAAAGGATTTCCTGTTGTCTACGAGATCCAGGTTTTATTTTTGCCATATTGAATGATTTCCATAAATTTAGCATATAAAACAAAAATAGCTATTTTACTCGGCAAAATCGAGTAAAAGTGTTATTATTTCAGTATGAATCCAGACGCAAGCACTAAAAACGTGCCTGAAAAGCTATTACAGCCCTACAATCCTGTAGAGGAAGAAAAAGAGATATACAAGCTCTGGGAGAACTCTGGATATTTCAATCCTGAAAATATGATCGCTGATGGGTATACAAATCCTGACGCCAAGCCATACACCATAGTCATGCCTCCTCCAAATGTGACTGGAACCCTCCACATGGGCCATGCTTTAGGAGGAACAGTACAAGATATAATCATTCGTTACCATAGAATGCGTGGCTTTCGAACTCTCTGGATACCCGGGACTGACCATGCAGCTATTGCTACCCAATCAAAAGTAGAAGGTATTATAAAAAAAGAAGAAGGAAAGACTCGTCACGATCTCGGACGTGAAGAAATGCTAAAACGTATAGATGCTTTTGCTCAACAAAGTCACGATACAATGGTTTCTCAAATAAAAACTCTTGGATTTTCTTGTGACTGGAGCCGTGAAGCTTTTACTCTAGATGAAACACGTAGTATCGCAGTGCGAACTGTTTTCAAATCCATGTACGAGGATGGTCTCATCTATCGTGGGCACCGCATCGTAAACTGGGATCCAAAAGGGCAAACTACTATTTCTGACGACGAAATAGTTTACGAAGCGCGTAAGGCCGTGCTTTATACTTTTAAATATTCAAAAGACTTCCCTATTTCTATTTCTACTACACGACCTGAAACTAAAGTCGGAGATGTGGCCGTGGCGGTACACCCAAGCGATGAACGCTACACACAATACATTGGCAAAGAATACGATGCTGTTTTTTGTGGTGTATCTATTCATATCAAAATCATTGCAGATGAGGCAGTCGAAAAAGATTTTGGTACTGGCGCACTGGGCGTGACCCCTGCTCACTCTATGATTGACTGGGAGATGTCAGAAAGACATGGACTACCAAGACCGCAGGTTATCAATGAATACGCCAAAATGATGGTTGGTGGTGAAAATTTGATGGGCAAAAAGGTTGGTGAGGCACGAGAGACTATCGTTGCTTGGCTTAGTGAACAAGATCTTCTGGAGAATCAACAAGAGATTGATCAAAATATTGCTACTGCTGAACGTACTGGTGGTATAGTCGAACCTCTTCCAAAACTTCAATGGTTCATAGATGTTAATAAGCCTATTGCAAAACGAGACAACAAAACTCTCAAAGAGTTGATGCGGGAGTCAGTAGCTGGTGGAAGTATCAAAATAATTCCTGACTTTTTTAGTAAAACTTACTTTCATTGGATAGACAATCTCAAAGACTGGTGTATCTCAAGACAGATTTGGTACGGTCACCGTATTCCAGTATGGTACAAGGACAATGATATCCATGTCGACACCGAAGCTCCGCAAGGAGAAGACTGGATACAAGATCAGGACACACTCGACACATGGTTCTCTTCTGGTTTATGGTCATTTTCTACACTAGGCTGGCCGGAACAAACTGAAGACTTCAAAATATACCACCCAACGTCTACCTTGGTTTCAGCTTATGAAATACTTTTCCCATGGATGGCTCGTATGATACTAATGACGCAGTACACACTTGGAACTATTCCTTTCAAAGATATCCTTCTAACAGGTGTTGTTCGTGACGGACAAGGACGCAAGTTTTCAAAATCTTTAGGAAACGGTATCGACCCAATAGATATTGCAGCGAAATATGGTTCTGACGCAGGCCGTATGGCTCTTATCTTAGGAACAGCACCTGGGACAGACATGAAGCTCTCAGAAGATAAAATCAAAGGACAAAAACTCTTTGCCAATAAA
>CAYJDV010000046.1:0-3964 GCA_964369095.1 uncultured Candidatus Saccharibacteria bacterium
TCTAGTTTAAATAACATCATCTTTACTTTTTCAAATCTTATGCTAATATACAAACGCAATGAAAAAAGCAAACACACAAACAAATATCGGACGAATGCACGGGAATGCCTATCAGGTCAGTCCCCTATCTTTCGACACCTCAAAAATCAGGTTTGTGCCTAGCTTTTAATTTCTTTTTTACTATAGAAACTCCAGCTCGGCAGAAGCTGGAGTTTTTTGTTGAGCAACAAAACTATTTAAACAAGTTCTTTTTACAATTAAATAAATTAATCATGGAAAAAATCAAAAAAGTAACACCTAAAGTTATTGCCACGGTGTGGCGTCATTGGTCACCAGCGTTCAATAAGAGTAAAGTAATGATCGCTGGAACTGTTATCTTTTATACCCTTTGCATGTATATCGAATTCATGTGGAGGCCAACAAAATGGAAAGAAGTATTTGATGCTCTTGCTACAGGACTTAATCCTTGGGCTGCATTTAATACAATCATTGCTTTGACGGTTCTCACCTGGCTCAGTAGTCGTCTCGGAGAGACTTGTATTGTGCTCGGAGAATCCAGACTTATTAAAAGTCTGAAAGATTACTGCATGCAAGGGCTTCTTGGTAAGAACACTCATTTTTTCAGTACACACTCTTCAGGAGGATTGGTGGCAAAATCAAAACGTTTTGCCGCGGTCTCTGAAAGTGTAATTGATGAATTTACGTTTTCAATTATCCGTTCAGTATTTCTTGTCATCTATTTGATAGCGTACTCACTTATATTGATACCGGAGCTTGCTCCTGCGTTTATCATATGGGTAGTACTCTTTCTAGTTATGACAATCGTTATTTCTCGTATTCGCATGAAGTATGATCTGGAAAGTTCCACAGCGGATTCACTAACAACTGGACACGTCAGCGACATTATTTTATCAGTCTTTACTCTTCGTATGTTCTCAGCTATCCCTCGGGTGCAAGAGACATTTGATGAAGTAACGAAGACTGATTTGAAAAAACGCAGAACTGCTTGGTTTCTAGGAAATCTACAGTGGACTATCCAGGGTATATTTGTTGCCGTACTCGAAGTCTATTGCATGTATGTGATAGTTGGAAAAGTAGAGCAACATGTTTATACCATCGGTACTGCAGTATTGGTCCAATCCTACATAGCGTCTTTATCGATTTATATGTGGGGATTTGGTAGAAGTTTGATCAAAGTACGTACAGCATTTGCTGATGCGTATGAAATGGCTGAACTTCTAGATACACCAGAATCTGAGCCTCTTAGTTATTCTTCGAAAACACCATCGTTTGAAAACAATGGCATTGTATTTTCAGGAGTAACATTTGGTTACAGTGACGGTACACATGCATTGAAGGATTTTTCTTTCAATTTTATTGCCGGACGGCGATATGGATTGATTGGAAAAACTGGTTCAGGAAAAAGTACGCTTACAAAATTGATTTTGCGAGCGTATGATCACAATGATGGCACCATAGAAGTATGCAACGAACGTATTGATGGAATAAATAAACTCCTTCTTCGTTCTTGGATATCATATGTTCCACAAGATCCACAGTTCCCTTCGTGGGCAGTGCGCAACATTATCGCAATGGGGTGTCCTGGTGCGACCGATGAACAAATACTTTTGGCTGCACAAAAAGCAAGTTGTGATTTTATCTGGGAGAAACTTCAATACGGACTTGATACTCAAGTCGGTGAACGTGGAGTTCGACTCTCTGGTGGCGAAAGGCAACGTCTGGCTATCGCAGCTGCGATACTCAAAGATGCACCTATCGTCATCATGGATGAGCCAACGAGCGCTCTCGATGCTGTCACAGAATCAGCGATTCAAAAAGCTATTCAAACACAGTTTCAAGGCAAGACACTTATTGTTATTGCTCACAGACTTTCAACTGTTGCAGTACTCGACGAAATTATTTTGCTCGAGAATGGCACAGTCAAAGATGTAGGTCCTCATGATTCGTTATTAAAATCGTCTATTGACTATAAAGAGATGTGGGAACTCCAGACCCAACCTCATATATAGATAGTAAAAACAAAACTGAGCAGAAATGCTCAGTTTTTTATATCCCCTGCTTTTTTAGTTCCTCTATGAGTTGCTTAGATTCCTTTGAAAGTTTTTCTGGAAGTTTGATGTTGAGCCCTACGACAAAGTTACCACGCTTTGATTTGCTTATCTGTACTCCTTTTTCTTTGATAACTACAGTACTACCGATGCGAGTGCCTGCTGGTACAGATATCGGAAGTGCCCCGTCGAGTGTCTCTACTGAATACTGAGCACCAAGTAATGCATCAGTGAGTTTGATATCAAGTGTGCTGTAGAGGTCTGTACCTTTTCTTTGTATAGTTTTGTGTGGTGTCACTGATATATGAACATACAGATCTCCTGATGGTCCACCTTGGATAGCTTCACCCATGCCAGAGAGCCGGAGTGTTTCCCCGTTTTGAATACCAGCTGGAACTGAGAGTTTGATAGTGCGAGTATCTCGAACTACACCAGTACCGTGACATGTCTTACATGGATCTTTTGGTATCTTTCCTGATCCAGCACATTTACTACAAGTTTGGTTGGTGGCGATAGAACCGAGGATCGTGCGTTGGATATTTCTGACCACTCCTGCACCGTTACAAGTACTACATGTTTCAAGCTTAGTTCCAGGTGTTGCGCCGTCTCCTTTACAAGTGTTACAAGTAGAAGGTTTGGTCACTTTCAATTCTTTTTCAACGCCAAAAATAGAATCTTTGAAATCTATTGTCATCGATGTTTGTAAATCGTTGCCTCGAGGTTTGCGCGCCGATCTTCCACCTCCGAACATACCACCGAACATGTCGCCTAAGTCAAACTCAAAGTTTCCGCCTTGTCCAAAACCAGAAAAGTCGAATCCATCAAAACCTGCACCTCCTCCCATTTGTGGACCTTCGCTACCAAACTGGTCGTAGCCAGCACGCTTCTGATCATCAGAGAGTGTTTGGTATGCCTCGTTCACTTCTTTGAACTTAGCTTCATCGCCTCCACTTTTGTCAGGGTGATATTGGTGCGCCTTTTTATGAAAGGCTTTTTTGATTTCCTCTTTTGAGGCGTTCTTTTCTATTCCTAATGTTTTGTAATAATCTTTTGACATAATATGTAATAGCCTGCCCCGTTTGAAGCGCTAGCTTTCTTGCGGGGTCTTTTGCTCACCCCAGTTAGAAAATCCAATATTTATAAATAAAGTTGAACTGATTCTCGTTAGATAATGAAAAATCTTTAAAGTAATAGACTAGAGTTTACTGGATTTCTAACGAGGCAGGTATGTGTATTTTACCACATTTGTGCATAAAATAAATAGAAGAAAAATAGCCCCTTTCGGAGCTATTTTATTATCTATGGCGGACTTGTGCGTCCCGTTTTTAACGGTGACGTAGATTTACGGTCTTTCCGTCAGCCTTTCGCTTTTTCTTTGCAGCGATCTTTCTTTTCTTATTCATGGCAACATAATAGCATAAATTCGGAAATAAAAAAGGGGCCTGGATTGAAATCCTGCCCCCGGTTATTATTTACTACCAAAACAATTTTACTTTAAGTAGTTTTTACCACATCTGGCTTTGCCGTTGGCGGCATCCTGAACCGTGATACCACGGGCGCATGAAGCAAAGAACGTGATAGTTAAAATTGTGGCGGAAAGAACAAAAATCTTTTTCATAAAAAAATTTTAAATTGTGAATTAAGAGGTACTAATATAATAGCATAAATATCCTATATTGTCAAGTCTCTATATATCAAATAAAAAAGGGTTTCCGAACGTCGGAAACCCCTTTACTTACTAACCCATTAAATTCCATCAATAGATTACTATCTTATACCTTATTTGTCAATGCTTATTCTGATTTTTCTTCTGTCTGTTCTTCAGCCTTGGCATCCTTCACTTCTCCCTCAGGTGCGCCACCTTCGGTAGGTTGTTCAGGAGATGCTTTTGCTAC
>CAYJDV010000047.1:0-3959 GCA_964369095.1 uncultured Candidatus Saccharibacteria bacterium
CTTTTAATTTCTCAAGAGCGACCTTTGTTATTTTCCTCGGATTTTCTTTCCAAGGTATGAGATCGTTAACATCTCTCACTTCTGCACGCCATTGTATTTTTTGCATGTAGTTTTTTGTTTGATTAGTAAGGTAGATGACGAATCTACTATCTTAATCAAATCAAAATGATACATAGCCATGTAATCGACATGATATTGAGTCCACATAGAAAAAACCGCTTGTTTTTAAAGTGGTTCGACAGAGTTATCCACTCAAGATGGTGTCAACTTGAGAATTTACTCTCTTTCGATATGAATTTTAGGATTTATACGATAACCAGATCCTTTTTTGCTATCAACCAATTTTATATTTTTGAGCTTTAGAGTATTACGAGCATAATCATTAAAAGTTTGTACAATTTTTGCTACAGCGGGATTTGTCGGGCAGTCCAAAAGTGATCTCAAATCTTCGGTCTGTATGTACCCCTTTTTATTTAAAAGTAAATCAAGCAGTTTCTTTCTTTTGCCATTCTCAGATATATCATACGAATAAACTTTTCCATCAATAATTCTATTGAGTGTTACATCGCTAGTCTCATACACAATAACAACGTCACTATTTTGTGCTTGTGCAGTCTTTTCTTTTTTAGCATTTAACTGTCGTAATTCTCTTAGAATCAAAACATCCGTAGGGACATAATTTGCCATAACGTAATTATTCTTTTCGGGAATTCCGATTCTAGTGAGTTCTGTCATTCGTTCTAGGGTAGGTCGGATACTATCAATAACAGCTTTATGCTGTTCAGAAAACTTTTTTGCAATCCCTTGTATTTGATCAAAGTGTTCTTTGTGTTCTTTCGCGATGAGATCGCCAACTGTTCGTGGCTTATTAGTATCCTGTGACATAAGGGGAGTATACCAAATACTTGCTTTTTTGTATAGTATAATTTATACTATTTATACCATGAACAATAACCTTAGTGACAAAGACAAGAAAGCTTTTGCTCTTATCCGCAACAAGATTATCCATTATGGTGAAAGCCCTACCCTCCGTGAAATTAACGAAGTCACAGGAGGTAAATCTCCACGATCCGCAAGCTTGGTCATTGATCGGCTTGTAGAATCTGGTCTTATAAAAAAGAATGGTAGAAATATTATACTTGCAAACACATATAACGAAAGTTCTGTAAGTACGATAGATATACCCCTCGTTGGTGCCGTTGCGTGCGGAACACCTATTTTCGCAGAAGAAAATATACAAACCTACATTCCTATATCAACACGAATGGCAAAAAAGGGTTCAACATATTTTCTACTTCGAGCATCAGGCGATTCTATGGACGAAGCAGGAATCAACAGCGGTGATTTGCTCCTCATAAGACAACAAGATTCAGCAGAGAACGGAGAAAAAGTTGTTGCACTCATCAACGATGAAGCAACGGTAAAGGTTTTTGAAAAGACTCGTGATGCTGTCATCCTCCGACCAAAATCGAAGAACAAAAATCACAAGCCTATTATATTAACAGATAATTGCATGATCCAAGGGGTAGTTGTTGCGGTGCTTCCAGCGGATATTTATTAACATATGAATTTAAATAATTCTCAACTCACCAACTACAAAGACAGGATAAAGTTCTCAAAAGAAGATAAACAAAAGTATCAAACACAAATTGATCATCTAATTTCTTCAATTGAATCAAAGATTCTTGAGCATATAGATGTACGAGTTACAAAAGTTTTACAGTCAGGTTCTTGGAAAAAAGGAACTATTATTAAGCCTAAGGACGGTGTTCCAATAGACATTGATCTAATTTTTTTCTTGAATATAGAATCTCATGAATATTCTGTTTTACACCAAGCGAATGATTCTGTCGTACATATTTTAAAAAGTATTTACCCACAAAAAAATGATGAGGATTTTTGGGATAACCCAAGAACAGCTGGACTGGAATTTGTTACCTCGGGATTAAATGTTGACATAGTGCCTGTAGGTAAAACCAACGATCCAGACTATGTTGCACAACCCGACAAGGATTCTAATATTTATTACACTTCTCCTACTAAACAGCTAGAATTTATTTCTAATAGAAAACTAGCAAATGTTAATTACACCACTATCGTTCGAATTCTAAAAAAATGGAGAAATGTACAAGATGTTAAGCTGTCGTCCTTTGCGATTGAGCTAATTATTGCTTATTTAGATATTAATAAAGGGGTTCAAACCGATATACAAGAAGCGATATTAAGATTTTTTAGATTAGTAAGTAAAAGAGAATTTCCAGTACTTCTTTTTAATGCACCGTATGGAACTTACCAACACGATGGAAGTCATGTATATATAGCAGATCCTACCTATGAAGAAAACAATGTGGTCAAATCTGTTTCAAACTTGGAATGGAATTTAGTGAGAATAAAAGCAGATAGCGCTTTTGAAACACTTTTACTAGCTGAAGAGGAGGAATACCTAACACCAACAATCGAATTATGGAAAGAGGTTTTTGGGGTCGACTTTAACATTGATTCGATTGAAAACTAATATGACACAATCTGAAATAAACAAACTGCATAGAAGTATTGCTACTGACTTTAAATTAGTAACAAGGAAAACTGAACTTTGGACTCTTCAACGCTGCTACGATATTCTTCATGATATAAAAAAGTTGATGTCTTTTCAGTACATAGAAACAGTTTCCATTGTGCTTCAAAATAGCAGTTATTCTCCATTGAAAGCTAAGAAATATATAATTATTTCTACGAGCGGGACTCAGAATGATCGACCAGGAAATATTGACTGGGAGGATGATGACGGTCAAATGCTTGATGCAATAATTACATATACAGAAAGCTATAAAGCTCTTTCAGCAGACGAGAGAATTGCGTTTCAAAAAGATAACTTTAGAAGCCAGTGGTTCAACACCAGTACTGATCCAAATTTTCCCCATTTAACACAAGCTCCTGCTAAAACTTACGCTCATGAAAACAGTGGAGTTAGTAGAGTAGACTTTAACTAAAATTATGGAACCAAAAAATAAAACTACAGAAGAAATTCAAAATCTATGCAGAAAAGCTGATCAGACAAGAAGTATTCACAGTATGATGAAAGATAGAATTGTTTTGATTAACAGAATCTTTTTACTATATGTCACAATTGGGTCAGCTATTACTGCAATGCTAATATTTGCCCCTATTTCAGCAATTTATCCAATTTCAATCGGGATATTCTCTGCAACTATATTCATAGCAAGCATTATCCCAAGCACGTTGGGTTTTGACTTAAAGATACTAGAAAGAACAATGGCTGTTCAAACTTGGGGTGAATGGATTCGAGACGCAAAGAGTTTTTGTAATACAGATATATCCAAGACAAATGAAGAGAACACAAACTTAAGATACGGAGAGCTTTTAGTTGCTTATAAAAAAGCCATGAACAATACACCGTTAATACCAGATAGTAAATTCAATAAGTATAAAAGATTACATCTTCAAAAAGTTGAAATCTCAAAAGCTCTCGATAAAACACCTTTTAAGAAAATAAAGGAAATTAAAAATGAACTATCTGCTTTAAAGTAAGACCCGAAGCCTAATATGACTTTTGATGTGATAATCAAAATTCTAAATGACACTCTCTCTGAAAAGAATCCCTCAAAATTTAGTTCTTCATGGATCCTTCAAAATGCTCCGCATGTATACCGATACATCAACAAAAATGTCAGAACCGAAAATGACGACATAGACTGGGATCGTATAACCTCTTCCCTCGATAGATCATTCTGTAAGCGGTGGGTACGGTATAGGCAAAAATCTACCAGGGTTTACGAGAACCAATCCGAAGTCGATATCATTCTTTCAAAATACAAAGATCGACTCTATACCTTTATCGCTTACGCAACCGAGGAGGATAAAAAAATGCAGAGCCGAATGCTCATAAGTCTGGTACGGCTAAGCCAAAAAGGAAACGTCTGTGCCGAGCAGGAAGTAGT
>CAYJDV010000048.1:0-3944 GCA_964369095.1 uncultured Candidatus Saccharibacteria bacterium
ATTATGAAAGTATCTATGGAACAACTAGTGAGTCTATGTAAGCGCCGGGGATTTGTATTTCCGTCTTCTGAAATATACGGAGGTATGGCTGGGGTGTATGACTATGGTCATTATGGTTCTCTACTTAAAGACAATATCCGCAATGCTTGGCTTCGTCATATGGTTCAACTTCGTGAAGATGTGGTAGGACTCGATAGTGCTATCTTTATGCATCCAATGACTTGGAAGGCATCAGGGCACGTGGATGGATTTAACGATCCGCAAGTTGATTGCAAAAACTGTAAAGCGCGCTTTCGAGCTGATCATATACTTGAAGATTTTGGTGTTACAGCTGACAAGGCAAGTATTGAATTTATAAATACCGAACTCGACAAACTTCGTGAAGAAAAAAAGTTGGTATGCCCAAACTGCGGTAAGGCAGAACTGACTGAAGCTCGAGTATTTTCTATGATGGTTAAATCAAACCTTGGTTCTCCAGTGGACACACTTGATGAAGAAAATGTTGTTTATCTTCGACCAGAGACATGTGGAGGTATTTATCTTGAATATAAAAACACTATGGATAGTTTGCATCCGAAACTTCCGTTTGGTATTGCTCAAGTAGGTAAGGCTTTTCGAAATGAAATAGCGGCAAGACAATTCATCTTTCGCACTCGAGAATTTGAACAAATGGAAATGCAATATTTTCATAAAAAAGAACAAACCGCTGATATGTTTAAAAAGTGGCAAGATATTCGTTGGCAGTGGTACTTAGCTTACGGTATTCCAGAAGAAAAGATCAGATGGTTTAAACATGAAAAACTAGCACACTATGCAAGTGAGGCTTATGATATCGAGTACAACTTTTCAGGACTTGATGGTTTTAAAGAGGTAGAAGGTATTCATGCTCGAGGTGATTGGGATTTGTCACAACACTCAAAATTCTCTGGGGTGGACTTAAGCTACTTTGAAGAAGATACAAAAGAAAGATTTATTCCTCATATTGTTGAGACATCTTCTGGTCTAGCGAGACAGTTTTTAATGTTCTTAGATAATGCTTACGAAGAAGAGCAAAATGAAGCAGGGGACACTCGTGTCTTTTTGAAATTACACCCAGCTCTTGCTCCTATCAAATGCGCTATTTTCCCTCTGTTGAAAAATAAACCAGAGCTCGTTGCTAAGGCCCGAGAAGTATTTCTATCTCTTCGAACAAAGTTTATGTGTGAATTTGATGACAACGGCAATGTAGGAAAGCGCTATCGTCGACAAGATGAAATCGGGACACCGTTTTGTGTAGTAGTAGACTTTGATACTCTAGGGGAGAATCCAGAACTTTTGGACACTGTCACTATCCGTCACCGAGACACAGGTACTCAGGAGCGTCTGCCTATAGCAGAACTTGAAGCCTTCATACAAGAGCGCTTGAAATAACTAAGTTTTAAGGTAGCCTTTTTCAATATTTTGAGAAAAATGGTACCATAGCAATATGTCTGAGATTCGTGTTAGTACTGATACCTTCGTAAGAGCAGTCTTGATTGCTCTGGCTGCTTATCTGGTCTTTGTACTGCGCGATATCATGCTTCTGATTCTGACAGCTATTGTGATAGCTTCATTTGTGGAGTCTGGAGTTCGAGCTTCTGCTCGCTTCAAAATCAAGAGACTTTTGGCGGTGCCTGTAATTTACACTATAGTCATAGCTATTATTTTTGCTGTATTTTATGCTTTTGTACCGATTATCTTTAGAGAGCTCTCTGGTGTCATAAGTCTTATTTCCAAATATCTTCCGGCCTCAAATTTTGATACTCAGTCTATCGAAGGGGCAAGTCAGTTCGTGACAACTATTTCTAAGAACAGCTCTATTCCTGACCTTCTTTCAAATGTTAAAAGTGTTGCTTCTAGTTTCTCTCAGGGAGCGACTTCTATCATTGGCTCTACTTTTGGCGGGTTAGTAAATATAATCTTGGTTCTTGTTATGTCTTTCTATCTTTCAATTCAAGAAAAAGGTATCCAGACATTTTTGCGTATTATCACTCCTGCCAAGCATGAGCGATACGTGATAGATCTTTGGGTGCGTACTCAACGCAAGATCGGTCTATGGTTCCAAGGACAACTATTGCTCGGTGCCGTCATCGCCGCTGTGACCTTTGTCGGATTGACACTGCTTGGGGTTCAGTACGCATTTTTGATCGCTATTTTGACCGGTATTGCTGAGCTTATACCGTTCGGTGTTGTCTTTGCTGCTATTCCAGCGGTTCTGTTTGCGGTTATCGATGGGGGAGTTTTGCTTGGATTCAAAGTTCTGGTTTTTTATATTATTGTTCAGCAAATTGAAAACTATGTGCTTAACCCTATTATTGTGAAGCGGGTAGTCGGGATTCCTCCGCTTATTGTGTTAGTAGCTTTCCTTATTGGTATCAAGCTCGCTGGTTTTGTCGGTGCAGTTTTAGCTATTCCTCTTGCTGTATTTGTTTTGGAATATTTAGGAGATGTTGAGAAAAGTAAATACGTGACTGTGACTGAAAACTAAATTATGAACAAATCATTTTATATTACGACCACTCTTCCATATGTGAATAACGATCCTCACGTGGGTTTTGCCATGGAGATCATCAGAGCAGATGTGATCGCTCGAACAAAAGAACTACAAGGGTACGAAGTTTTTTTTAACACTGGAACAGATGAACATGGGACCAAACTTTACGAAGCTGCCCAAAAAGAAGGTAAGCCAGTACAACAATACGTCGATGAATATGCAGAAAGATTTTATGGACTTGTTGAGCTTTTAGGAATAAATAAAGGTATTCATTTTATACGGACTACCAATGCCTATCATGAAGCAGCTGCGCAAGAACTCTGGAAACAATGTGCAACAAATGGATTTATTTATAAAAAAACATATCAAGCCAAGTACTGTGTTGGTTGCGAACTTGAGAAAACTGACTCTGAACTAAACGATCAAGGCAGATGTCCAATACATCCTGATAGGGAAGTAGAACTCATAGATGAAGAGAATTATTTTTTCGCTTATTCAAAATTAGAAACACAACTCAAAGCTCTATATGATCAGTATCCTGATTTTGTCATCCCTGATTTTCGCTTCAATGAAAGTAAGGCTTTTCTTTCTCGTGGATTACAAGATTTTTCAATATCTAGGCTCAAAGCCAAAATGCCTTGGGGTGTATCAGTACCAGGGGACGATGAGCATGTCATGTATGTCTGGTTCGACGCACTGACGAACTATATCTCGACACTTGGTTGGCCTAAAGTTGATGGGGACTTTAGTAAGTTTTGGGTAGGAGGTACTCCTGTGCAGTATTGTGGTAAGGACAATCTTCGTCAGCAATCTTCTATGTGGCAAGCTATGCTTTTGGCTGCTGGGCTTCCGACCTCTCGCCACATTATCGTAAATGGTTTTATAAATTCTGGTGGACAGAAAATGTCTAAGTCTCTCGGTAATGTGATCAATCCTTATGACATAATTGCTATCTTTGCTGGTGTTGCAGGAGAGCGCTCAAGTGATGTACTTCGGTATTACTTACTCCGTCACATGAATTCTTTTGAAGATTCTGATATGACTATGGAAAGTATCAATGAAGCTTACCAGGCAAATCTGGCCAATGGTCTCGGCAATCTGACATCACGAATCATGACACTCTCTGAGACACATTGTGAAGGTTTTGATGAGCTTCCAAATGTTGTACATCCGGAAACAATCGCAAAAGCAGTAGAAGCTTTTGACCTCCAAAAAGCTATGAACCATATCTGGGATACTATCGGCGAAACAGATCAAAAGATACAACTGACCAAACCTTTCTCTGTTGTAAAAGAAGATAAGGATGCAGGAGTCGCTATTATTAATGGTTTAGTTTCAGACCTTTATGGTATTGCAGTATCACTTGCGCCGTTCTTGCCAAAAACTAGTGAAGCTATTATTGAGTGCATCAGGGAAAACAAAAAACCTGAGA
>CAYJDV010000049.1:0-3840 GCA_964369095.1 uncultured Candidatus Saccharibacteria bacterium
AAAATTCTATTGATAATGCACGCTCATACTCGTGGCCACAGCTGACGCTGGTTGTGCTACAAGGTGAAATGTTTTGTGTTTTTCTTTACCAAATCTGTCTTGCTGAACTACTTCGATAATATTATAACCAGGGGAGAGGACTACTCCATCAGCAAATGAACCACTTTTATCTATCGCTACCATTCTACCATTTATCTCTACGCGTGAAGCATGACGAGCAGACCCCGAAATAGGTAAGAAAGAATCGGTCACGGTTGTGCCATCTGAGACTGTCGAGATAGAAAGTGGGGCACCAAAGAACAAGTCTTTAGTGTTGTAAAAGATTACTCCAAAGATAGCTATTGTTCCTAAGGTCAGTATTATTTTCTGTAAATTGAGTTTTTTCATAATTTTATAGACCCATTTCCTCAGCTACTTGGTCGACTGTTGATTGCTTTGGACCAGAGACCAGTACGTCTCGAGGTTTAGCACCATCAGCTGCCCCGATAACTCCTCGCTCTTCGAGCATATCCATCAGACGAGCTGCTCGGGCATAACCAACCTTGAGTTTGCGTTGTAGGTATGAAGTAGAACCTTTTCCAGCTTCTATAATTATAGCGCGAGCTTCTTCATAAAGTGCATCATCGTCATCGTTTTCAGCGATGCCGTCAGCGAAGAGAGATTTTTCACCAGTCATGGTGCCAGTGAGTTCGATAGTGTCACGCACATCATCTTTGAAAGCATCTTTGAGATATTTGACGATAGCCTTCACTTCATCTTCGTTGATATAAGCACTTTGAAGTCGGCGTGGTTGATTGTCTCCGATCATAGCCAGCATATCTCCCTGACCGAGCAGTTTCTCAGCTCCGACAGTATCCAAAATAGTACGAGAGTCGATACCAGTAGGCACACGAAGAGCGATACGAGATGGGATGTTGGCCTTGATGAGTCCAGTGATGACGTTCACTTCAGGTCGCTGAGTAGAAAGGATAAGGTGGATACCGACAGCTCGAGACATCTGCGCGAGGCGCACGATAGCGGCTTCTAGTTCTCGAGGGTAGGCTTGCATGATATCTGCCAACTCGTCGATGATGATGACGATAAACGGCATACGCTCTGGTCCATCATCATTTGCGCTCGCTCCCTTAGCAAATTCTTTTTCGTGCTTCTTGTGGTAAGAAGTGATATCTCTGACGGATTCAGATTCGAGGATGTCGTAGCGTCGATTCATTTCTGTTGCCGCCCACTTTAGAGAAAGAATAGCTTTCTTGGCTTCAGTGATAACTGGTGTCAAAAGGTGAGGGATGCCGTTGTAAAGAGTGAGCTCAACGCGCTTTGGGTCGACAAAGATAAATCGCAAATCGTCTGGTCCGTGGCGATACAAAAGGGAGGCGATGATAGCGTGGATAGTTACAGATTTACCAGAACCAGTAGTACCAGCGATGAGGAGGTGGGGCATCTTGGCGATGCTTTCATATGTACCTTTTCCAGAAATATTTCGGCCGAGTGCCACAAGGAGTGGTTTTGGGTTGTCGGTAAATCCAGGGTCAGTCATGAGAGCAGAGAGGCCGACAGTAGACTTGGTCTTATTTGGGATTTCGATACCAACCAGACTCTTGCCTGGGATAGGGGCTTCGATACGGATAGGGTGGGCAGCTAGGGACAAAGCTAGGTCATTTTGGAGTCCGACGATGCGAGTGATTTTGACCCCTTGAGCAGGTTTGAGAGCATAACGAGTGACCGTCGGACCGATAGTGATCTCATCCATTTCTACTTCTATACCGAACTCAGCGAGAGTGCGTTTGATAGAGTTGGCATTGGCTTTGACATCTCCCACATTGGCTTTACCACTGTCTCGCTCTAGGAGGCTAATAGGAGGTGGTGTGTAGCCGATACTTGGCTTGCGTTTTGGCAATGGAATAGTGAACTCATCATCTTCCATACTGTTTGATATTTTTGATTCACTTTTTACAGCTGAGATTTTTTGATCTGTCGGTTCTGGGGAAACTTCTTGTTCATCATCATATATAGACTCATCGAGTATTTCTGTTTTTGGTGTTCGTTTGAAAAGAGAAACAAGCCAATCTTTGAAAGCCACAAAATGAGGGAATAGGTTTGGTGTTCGGTCGAAAAATACAATCAATGATCCAGCAGAAACAAATCCAAGGATAAGTGCCCCAAAAGCAGTATCAAAGAGTGTCACGAAAGGGAAGCGGATAAGTCCTCCAACAGCTCCTCCATAAGCTGGGCTCATAAATGTCAGCAATCCAAGTAACGATAGTAAACCGACAGTACCTCCAAACCATTCTCGAGTTGTCGCAGAGATAGTCCTCTTTCTTATGATCAAGATACCAGCGGTGAGTAGCCCTACAGGTATCATGATCGCTCCAGCGCCGAGTAAAAGGTATGATCCACGCCATAGCAAAAGTCCTCCAACGCCAGCTCCTCCAACTGCTCCACCGAATGAAACAAGGGAGGCCAAGATGAATACCAATCCTAGGATGACATGATTGGTAGCAGCTTTATTTTGTTGTTTTTTTTGCGGACCAGGTTTCTTTGCCATAGATGTGTTTACAAGACATAGTATATCACGATAGATAGGTAGAAATACAGAAAAACATTTATATTACAAGGCTTATTTGGAAACAGACAAGAGCTTGCGACAAGGGGTAGTTGTCCTTTATACTGTCGGTAACAAAATTCTTCCAGGGTTAAGGACATATCTATTAAA
This sequence comes from uncultured Candidatus Saccharibacteria bacterium, assembly GCA_964369095.1. Lineage (GTDB taxonomy): Bacteria > Patescibacteriota > Minisyncoccia > Phycocordibacterales > UBA9973 > UBA4124. Next base: position 2,711 of record CAYJDV010000049.1, read on the forward strand.
AGACATAAGAGACAAATTTAATGAACAGTTTTAGTATAAATAAAACAAAGGTAAATCAAAAAGACATTGAAAAAGGACAGAAAATAGTCGCGGCTATTTATCTCCTGACCAATCATCTTCCTCAAAACGACACTATCCGAATATCACTTCGGAACTTAGCTGTTTCTTTGGTTAGACACTCTTTCTCTAATAAGATCGAAGTGGCGACAGAGATAGAGATACTTCTTGGTGCCGCCGTTTTATCTGGCCTTATAACTGATAAAAATAGCTCTATCGTCATTTACGAAACCAAGCATTTTTGTGAAAATATGAATCTTGAAAATGAAGGAACAAACGTCACTGATTTGTTCTCAGATAACCAGACAAAAAGCTTAGAAGAAAGACATATAAAGGACTTCAAAAAGCCAGAACAAAATCTCAAAATAAAGTCTCAAGGACACTACAATTCAGACATGTCTTATATAAAAAATCCTTTAAGTAAAATAACCAGAGAAGATAAAATATTAGCCTTCATAAACGACAGAAAAAGTGCAGTCATAAAGGACATCACATCACTGTTCCCGGACGTCAGCGAAAAGACAGTCCAACGCGAACTCGGCAAACTTATCGACACTGGACGGATCATCAAAAGAGGGAACAAAAGATGGAGCATTTATATGGCGGTCAATTCTCTCCTGTAACCATCCCTGTCAGGGTTTTATGTAATATATAGCTCGCTGTTTCGTTAGTAGCTATGAGTGGCACTTTTAGCTTGTTTGTGTTTATTTGTTTTGCTTTTCAACTTTATTTTGTTGAGCAAAAAAGATATAATAAAGTTATCGTAATACCTGGCTCATTTCGGTGAGTCGTGTTATTATGATAGCTGTCTTTTGCTATGTTTCTGTGGGCAACCACAGCATTGCAGAAGACAAAATAAACAAGTGGGAATCCACTTAAAAGGAATGATCATTGAAAATTAAATAACATCTCGTTTACGCAAGTAAACGGATTCTACTGATTTTCAGTCGACATTCCTTGTTTTGTTTTCTGCGATGTAAATGCACATACTATATATAGTATGTGCACTAGCAAGACGGAAGACACAATCGGCCCTGTCGACATGGCAGATGCATACAATCTATATATGCGTT
>CAYJDV010000050.1:0-3774 GCA_964369095.1 uncultured Candidatus Saccharibacteria bacterium
GCTCGTGGCCAGTCTGACGACCAAGTACTATCTGCTACAAATCTTTTACTTCAAAAAAAGATTATTCCGGTAGTTTGTGTAGGTGAAAAAGAGCGTGATAATCATGGTTGGTATCTTAGTGCAGTAAAGGATCAAGTTGAAAAAATTGTTTTAGGAGTACCGAGAACAGCTGTTAAGGGCTTAGTTTTTGCTTATGAACCTATTTGGGCGATAGGTAGTGGCGCTGCTCGGGAAGCAACAGTCGCTGAGTGTCGAGAAATGATTATCTTCATCAGAAAAGTTATAACAGATGTTATTGATCAAAAGACCGCTAACTCTATTTCTATTGTTTATGGTGGTTCTGTTAACGAGCAAAACGCAAGATCGTTTATTGCAGAAGGTTCCGCCAACGGTTTACTGGTTGGAAGGGTAAGTTTGGATAGTAAAAAGTTTGGAATATTAGCAAAGTCTTTAGCGCTTGTAGTATAAAATGAAAACACTTAAGGATATAAAAGGGATGAAAGGGAAACGGGCACTAGTACGTGTTGATTACAACGTACCTATGAAGGGTAACAAAATACTTGATACTCGTCGGATAGATGCTTCATTTGATACTATCCGAGCACTTCAGAAAAAAGGTGTACAAGTACAATTGTTGGCTCATTTAAGTGATGGATCTCCTAGTTTAAAACCAATTTCTCTTTATTTATCAAAGCATTTTAAGGTACATTTTGTAACTAAGTCTATATTAGACAAAGGCGGGCTTATACAAAAAACACCAGAGGGTACAGTTGTATTGTTTGAAAACATACGTAGATATAAAGAAGAAGAAAAGAATGATCTCAAATTTGCTAAAACCTTATCTGGGCTTGCAGATATATATGTAAATGATGCTTTCTCTGTTTCTCATAGAAAGCATACGTCTGTTGTCGGTATCACTAAATATTTACCTTCTTTTGCTGGTTTACAACTAGAAAAAGAGATCAAAACACTTTCAAAACTTTTGGATAATAAAAAGCATCCGTTTCTATTTATTTTGGGTGGTGCAAAATTTGGTACTAAGATTCCACTCTTAAATCGTTTTATAGAAACTGCTGATCAAGTTGTGATCGCTGGCGCCATCTTAAACTCTTTTTATAAAACAGCCGGGTTTGAAGTTGGCAAATCTGTCGTTGAAGATGGTTACGAAAAGCAAATCAAGAAACTACTTTCTTCCCCGAAGCTGTTATTGCCTACAGATGTCATAGTTTTGCGTGGCTCAAAAAGTCATACTGTTACACTTTCAGAAGTTGATAAGGCAGATAAGATAGTCGATATTGGTGTTGATAGTGTCAGACTGATAAGTGAAAAGATATCCAAGGCGAAAGTTATAGTATGGAACGGTCCGACTGGTTGGTACGAAGGAGGTTTCACTTGGGCAACAAAAACATTAGCTAAAAATATGGCAAATGGAAAAGCTTTTTCTGTTATCGGTGGAGGTGATACTGGAGCGGTGGTGGAGAAGATGCTAGGAGATAATAAAAATATTTTTGTCTCAACTGGCGGAGGAGCCACATTGGAGTTTCTTGCTAAAGGTACTTTGGTAGGTATACAATGTCTCAAATAGTCCACAGAACTTATTTTTCCTTGGAAACCAATAAATATCCAGTATAGTAGAAGCCTCCCACTTACCGGAGGTTTTCTTGCTTTTATTGCAAACTTTGTTATATTGGATACGGTTTTTTACAGGATATTGGATTTAAAACGGGGCTGGTTTTCTAATCAGGCCCCATTTATTCTCTTTTAAAAAACAACCTTGTTCCTTGGTCCATAATCAATAGGCGACTTTCGCCACCTTCTGTTAAGCCACTCGTCCTTCGGGTGGCTTTTTTATTACAAATTATTTTTTATTTTCTCGGCAAAAATTTCCTTCTCGCCTTCGTCGTATGAGACGTGCTCCCATACTGCAGTTTTGTGATCTGTCATCGCTGGTATGAGGTGAATATGAAAATGAGGAACGTCTTTTCCTTCGACGACCACTTGTACAAGATCACAGCCAGTACTTTCTTTTATAGCCTTGATAAGTTCTTTAGCTTTTATAAAAATTTCACCAAGTAGTTCGTTTGGAACGTCTTGGATCCAGATGTATCGTTCTTTAGGGAGTAGTAAAGTATGACCTTTTGCGACTGGGTTGATATCGAGGAATGCTAGAAATTTATCATCCTCGTAGATTTTAGTTGCAGGTATTTCTCCTCGAATAATCTTCCCAAATACTGTGTCGTTTTCCATAAATCTTATTTTACCACTATGTTACAATCTGGGTCTATGATACCGACTATCCCGACACCGGATGAATTACAGGAGATGCTTATAAAGCGCCTAAACCTCTCTAAAGAAGATCAAAAGTCTTTCCTCTCTCCTGAATATAAATTGGGGAACCTTTGGGATTTTGAAGATATGGAAATTGCTGTTGAGAGGATCTATAAGGCCGTAAAGGGAACAGAGAAGATCGGTATTTATTCTGATTATGATTGTGATGGTATTCCGGGAGCAGTTATTTTGGTGGATTTTTTTAAAATATTAAATGTCTTTGATCGTGTACATGTTTATATACCCGATCGACACGATGAAGGCTACGGTCTGAGCAAATTAGGAATTGATGAGCTTGAGAAGAAAAATGTTTCACTTATTGTCACGGTCGATCTTGGGATAACTGCTATTGCAGAAGTTGCAGACGCTAGAAGTAGAAATATCGATGTGATAGTCACTGATCACCATGCTCCACTTTCACAATACCCAGCTTCTCTTGCTGTAGTTCATCCTAAAAAAGGAACTTATATAAACCAAGATCCATGTGGAGCGACAATGGCATTTTATTTGGTCTGCGCTTTCTTAGAAAAGCATCGGGAAGAGTTTGGTATCAAAGAGGGTTGGGAGAAATGGCTATTAGATATGGTTGGTTTTGCCACGCTTTCGGATATGGTGCCACTTGTTGGTGAGAATAGAGCACTCGTTACATACGGCATGATGGTTATGAAAAAAACCAGACGAGCGGGACTGCGAACTCTTTTCGCTGAACAAAAAATGGATCCAGAAATGCTCACAGAAACAGATCTGACGTTTACTGTAGCCCCGAGACTCAACGCTGCTTCTCGCATGACCACCCCAATGTTGGCTTTTGAACTTCTCTCGACAGACGATAGAGTCAGAGCTTTTAATCTTGTTAAAGAACTTGAAAAAATAAATAACGAACGGAAGGTGTTGGTAGCTCGTATTGTTAAAGAAGCTCACAAGAAGCTCGATGCTAGGGAGTTGCCAGCTATTGTCGTACTCGGAGATTTGTCATGGCGCCCGGCTGTACTTGGTCTTGTAGCCAATAAATTACAAGAAACATACAACAGAAGCTTCTTTGTTTGGGGAGAATCCGGCGATGGCTTTATCAAGGGTTCATGTCGGATGCTGGATGAGCATCATGCGGCTTATATATTCCAAGCCCTTCCTGAAGGTGCCGTTCTTCACGCTGGGGGGCACCAAGCAGCAGGAGGCTTTGCGGTAGCAAAAGAAAAAATACACTTTTTAGAACAAGAGTTAAATAGTGCTATTTCGAAAACAAGTCACGTAGTCGATCCTTCGGCAAGCTCAGGACAAGACTCGATAGTGATGCCTCTGGCTATCGCTTCAGTACGTCATTTACAAAAGCTCCGTGCACTAGCTCCTTTTGGCGTTGGCAATGTTCAGCCAATATTTCTTTTTGAAAGTGTGACAGTGCTCAGTACTAAAATGTTTGGTAAAAATAAAGAACATCTAGAATGTGTT
>CAYJDV010000051.1:0-3732 GCA_964369095.1 uncultured Candidatus Saccharibacteria bacterium
GGATCAATCATGATGTTGAGAGACTGCGCTTGGTCGATAAACTTTTGTCGGTCACCTGCTTGATCGAGGATAGCCTTTTGATCTATTTCACTAAATGTTCGGAAGACTTTCTTTTCATGGTCTGTCAGGAATTCTAAGTGTTGTACTGATCCGTCATTGTCACGAATACTAGTCCAAACATTAACTGTATTTTGACCTTTTTCTTCCAACAAGTTTTCAAGGATTGGATTTCGGAGTGTCACCTTCATCTTGTCTACATCCTTTACGAATATGTTAGACATCAGAGGCTCTATTCCTTGAGATACTTGCCCGAGGATAAAGGCAGAAGAAGTAGTCGGGGCAATAGCCAAAAGAGTTGTATTTCGGCGACCGTAACCTTTCAGTACTTCTGGTTCTCCATAGTCTTTAGCCATATCAGCAGACGCTTTGTAAGCTTTCTCTTTTATAAGCGTAAAGATTTCATTGTTAAGCAGTGACGCTTCGGTACTTTCAAAAGGGATATTGTTCTCTTGCAAGAAACTGTGCCAGCCGAGTACTCCAAGTCCAAGAGCTCTGTGCTCTTTGGCAAACTTGTGAGCTCTTTGCATGAAGTAAAATGCAGATTGCTTTTGAGGATCTTCACTATCTCGGAAGCTTTCAAGTCGCTCTACGAACTCACCGATCACAGTATCGAGAAACATAGTGAGTGTCTCAACCGCATCAGTGTCTTTCCAATCATGGTAGTGACGAAGGTTGATAGAAGAAAGACAGCAAACGAATGAAAGCTCGTCATTTGTCGGAAGACAAATTTCAGAACATAGGTTACTTCCATGAATCCTCATGCCTTTATCTTTATAAACATCAACAGTATTGTTGTTCACTGTATCGCTGAAAAGAATATAAGGATACCCTATTTCAGTACGGCGCTGGATAATCTTTGCCCAAATCTTGCGTTTGTCTTGGTCTCCGTCCACCATAGCCTTGAGCCACTCATCACCAACAGTGATAGCGTATGTAGACTCTTGGATTGGATGACCTTCTTTTCCAATATTTAAAAATTCTTCAATGTCACCGTGCTCAACAGGAAGATACGGCGCGCAGTGACCACGACGAACTGTCCCCTGACTGACGATATTGATAAGCTCATCAAAAAGCTCCATGAAGTGAACAGAACCAGAAGAGTGACCGTTGCCTTTGATTTCTGATCCACGAGGTCGGAGTGACCCAAAGTAAGCAGAAGTTCCGCCACCATACTTAGTCATCATCCCTACTTCAGCATGAGTGTAGAGGATTCGAGACATATCATCAGCAACATAACTACCAAAACAACTAATAGGAAGACCTCTGGTTTTACCGTAGTTAGCCCAAATAGGAGTAGCTAGAGAGTAATAACCTTTTGACATGTAATCATAAAACTTATCAGCAAAACCTGGCTTGCCCAAACGTCGCTCTGCATTTTCCGCAATTTCACGGATACGATCTTCTGCTGATTGACCCTCTGTCAAATAACCTTTTGCTAAGAATTTTCTGCTGTTTTCGTTTAACCAATACATGCTTTTATTTTTATTACTCTACTAATTTCTCATAATATTTTTAAAAAAGATCGTCACTCGTTATACTTTTACCTTTTTTGTTATAGTTAATTGATTTTTTGTTGAAGAAGTCTCCGTGCTTAGTAGCAATAACTTCGTCATAAAACCAGTCTGATTCCTTGAGGAGCTTCTCATCAGTTTCAAAGATTGTGCGAATACCGATACTTTGTAAGGAATTGTTAAATCTTTGCTTGATAAACTCTATAACCACTGCTTTGGGAAGGAAGTCCAATTCACCTTTTTCAAAAATCCACTCAACAACCTGTTCTTCTGACTCCATCGCTTCCTGGCATAGTTTGATAATCTCTTCTTCAAACTCTTTATCGAACCATTCGGGGTGTTCATGTTTGATGATGTTTATAAGCTCTATCCCAAACAAACCATGAATCTGTTCCTCTTTGGATGTGGCCTCAACAGCATTTGAGATACCTTTAAAAAGGTTTTTATACTTATTGAAAGACATAATAACCAGAAATTGTGAGAACAAAGATACGTGTTCAATAAAGAGTGAGAACAAAAGGACTGATTGACTGTAGTCTCTATTGTCTTCGCTTCGAGCAGTAGCTAGAGATTTTTCAAGATAGTTGACCCGCTTCATCAAAGCTGGGATTTCCCCGATAGTATGAAAGACATCATTGAGTCCTAAAATTTCAAGAAGGTGTGAATAAGCATCAGTATGTCTGACTTCACTTTCTGCAAATGTCGCTCCTACTGCTCCTACTTCTGCCTTTGGTATTCTTTTATATATATCTCCCCAAAAAGTCTTAACTGCGACTTCTATCTGAGCGATGGCAAGCATGGCATTTTTGATAGCGTTTCGTTCTTTTTCATCAACGTTGACCTTGAAGTTCTGGACATCACCGACAAAGTTAAACTCGGTATGTATCCAGTATGAGTGTCTGATAGCGCTAACGTACTCGTAAAGCTCTGGGTACTCGTAAGGCTTCAAGTAGACACGCTTTTTGAAGATATCTCTCTGGCGCTCTTTGTTTCGCTCTTCACGGTACAAAATGTAGGCTTTTGCTACTTCAAAATCCCCTTTATCTGCAATGGCCTTTTCAACGATATTTTGTATATCCTCCACTTCAGGTATATGCTCTCCTGTATAGTTTGCCTCAAGATCGGCAACTACTTTATCAACCAGTTCAGAAAGAGAGACTATATCAATTAAGACCTTAGAAGCCTGGTACGCACGAGAAATCGCTGATTCAATACGTGACCGATCGAAGTCGACAACTGCCCCACTTCTCTTTCTTGCTAGTAGTATCGCCATGAATTAAAAATTTTATGAGTACCTCTGATAAAACAAAAACTTGTGGATGTATTATACACAAATTGTTTCGGTAATAAGAAACAAAAACTACTGTTTTGTGTGTCTTGAAATAAAAAAAGAGAATGTAAAGATACCTCGACGAAAGAGCGTTATAAGAAAAGATTTTTTGAACTTAAAAAGAGAGTTTGCTTGAGATTTTGATTAATTGGTTTTCAGTGATGCCATGCTTTGTGGAAAAACCAGCATTAACCTCTAGAACATATTTTACATCTACTGGTGGCTCAAATATGGTTGGATAAGTACTTGGTGATATATCCTTAGAAATAGCCACAATATTGAGTTTTTCATCAATCCAAATCAGGTCCAACGGATAATTCATGTCTTTCATCCAAAAGCCATACCTACCAACAGTATTGAAAACAAAGAGTTCTCCAGAATCTTTATTTAAAGAGTCTGTACCAGATAAACCTTGTTCTTGTTCTTGTGGACTATCAGCAATAGTCACAGGGATATCTACCAAGCCGATAGTAACAATGACATCATAAGACTTTTGAGTATTTAAAACAGGTGCCACAGCTTGCCTAGAACGCAAAAAGAGCACTAATAAAAGTGCTCCAATTGCAATAATTGAAAATATATAGAGAACGCGAGTCTGTCTTGTTTTAGTAAATGTAGCAATCATCTTTCTATTGCCTCATTCTACCATGATGTGCTCTATAGAATACACACCAGGGATTTTCGCGCCATAACCTTGGCGCAAGGAGTAAGCATTACGTCGCTTACCACAACACCATTTCTTGCGAAATGATCAACCGTATCAATTCTGGTACAAAGTACAATCAGAACAATCTCAATTTGAGTTAATCCACGACCAGCTTCCGCTAGCCG
>CAYJDV010000052.1:0-3652 GCA_964369095.1 uncultured Candidatus Saccharibacteria bacterium
AAGTCACGAACTTTCCTTCTTTACCAGCAAACGGTGAGTTGTTAACCAAAAAGTCGAGCACGATAGTTGGTTCATCAATTGTGATAGCAGGCAGAAGTTCTGCATCTTTTGTAACAGTGATAGTCTCACCGATAAAGATGTCAGGGATACCAGCGATCATTACGATGTCTCCTGCAACAGCTTCTTGTACTTCATCACGCTTCATACCGTGGAATGTGAAGAGCTTCACAATCTTGGCAGTTCTATCGGCACTTCCTGCAGACTTGATATAAACAGTGTCTCCTACTTTTGCAACACCTTCGTATACTCGTCCAACAGCAAGACGTCCAAGGAAGTTGTCATACGCGAGGTTAAACGCTTGCATACGAAATGGTTTAGTTGTGTCGTTCGCTGCAACAGGCACTTTCTCAAGAATTGTTTCGAACAATGGAGCCAAATCTTTCTTTTCATCATTTTCATTTTTCATTGCAACACCATCGCGACCAATAGCGTAAACAGTGGTGAAATCTAGTTGTTCATCAGTTGCACCGAGTTCTAGGAAAAGTTCAAAAACACCATCATGCGTATGCGCGCAATCTGCTCCTGGTTTATCAATCTTGTTGATAACAACAATAGGCTTGAGTCCAAGCTCTAGAGATTTCTTAAGTACGAAACGAGTTTGTGGCATTGGACCTTCTTGAGCATCAACAATAAGAAGCACAGAGTCGATACTTCGAAGTACGCGTTCTACTTCAGAACCGAAGTCGGCGTGACCTGGTGTGTCCACGATATTGATTTTGGTATCTTTATAGATAACTGCAGTGTTCTTGGCATAAATAGTAATACCACGCTCTTGTTCAATAGCGTTTGAGTCCATAGATGCACCGTCGAGTACTTCACCACAGAAGGCGAGCATTTTGTCGGTCAATGTTGTTTTCCCATGGTCAACGTGGGCGATAATGGCGATGTTTCTGATTTGCATAATTTGATGTTTTTAAAAATAAAAGCGCTCTAAACTTACGAACACTTGAGCCGTTTGTGGGAATCGGACCCACGCTCTCTGTCTTACCAAGACAGTGCTTTACCACTAAGCTAAAACGGCTAAGGAAGGTGGATGATACTATTTTTAATAGATCACCCACCAAACCTTCTCGGCAAGCGAGTTTTTACACACTCAATTAAATGTCTGACTGCTTCCAAATCAGCATTCTTGCTGTCATCAAAGGTATCACTAAGATACCACAAAATGACCTTTTTTCAATCCTTAAATGAACGTAAGTGCAGTACCAGTCTTCGAAGCTCTTCCTGTTCGTCCGATACGGTGAATATATGTATCGTATGTTGAAGGAGTTTCGTAGTTGATAACATGAGTCACATCTGGAATATCGATTCCTCGTGCTGCCACATCGGTAGCCACCACTATCTGAATCAAACCTTTTGCGAGGGACTCAACTGCGCGGTTTCGTTCACGACTTCGCATGTCTCCGTGGAGTGCAGAGACGGTGAAGCCTCGAGCTTTCAAATCACGAGCCAATTCATCCACGTTGCGTTTTGTTTCTCGGAAGATCAAAACTTTCTTAGCTTCTGGACGAATAAGTATTTCGTGTAGTGCTTCGAGCTTTTGTCCACGAGGAGCACGCACAACATCTTGATCCACAGAACTTGATGTATCACGAGTCTTCACAGAGATAGTTGTCGGATCATTTAAAAAGTCAGTACAAAGTCTTTTGATCTCTGGAGCAAATGTCGCAGAGAAAAACATCCCTTGTCTGTGAGCTGGAAGCATTCCGAGAATCATTTTCATATCATCTACGAATCCCATGTCTAACATTCGGTCTGCTTCATCCAGTACGATAGTAGAAACACGTTCCATCGGGATTTTTCCTCGAGCGATCAAATCCTTAACACGTCCTGGAGTTCCAACGATCATATGAGCACCGTGCTCAAGATCTCTCATTTGCTTACCTATTGGCATACCCCCAACAACAGCCACACTGAAGAGTCTCATGCCGGCAGTGAATTGTTTAAATTCTTCTTGCACTTGAATAGCGAGCTCACGAGTTGGAGCTAGCACCATAGCTTTGTGATTTCTATCAGTTACCATCTTGTTGATGATTGGGATCAGAAATGCTGCAGTCTTACCAGTACCTGTACTAGCAATACCGATGATATCCCCTCCTTTAAGAGCGACAGGGATAGCTTGATCTTGGATAGGTGAAGGATGAACAATACCTTTTTTGATAAGGTTCATAGAAAGTGTTTCTGCAATATCAAAATCAGTAAAGGCGTGAGTAGCTACATACTTCACTTCTTCTTGGACAGTTGCCTTGTTGATAAACATTGATTCATCAATACGATCTTTTTTGAAACCTCCGCCTCGACGTCCACCACCTCCACCTGAAGATCTTCCTCCTCCAAAACGAGACCCTCCTGATGATGGTCGACTTGATCCATATCCTCCACTACTACGCGCTGGTCGAGATCCGTATGATAAAGAGCCACCAAATGATGGTCGAGCTGATCTTGGGATACTATCCTCTGGGCTTCTTGGTCGAGTCCCATAAGAAGAACCACCTGAAGTCGGTCGAGAACTACTGTATCCTCCAGAACGTGGAGCACTAGAGTATCCACCTGAACGTGATGATCCTGATCCACCCTTAAAACTAGGTTTTGAAAATGAGAAAGATTTCTTTGGACCAGAAGAACCACCGGGCGCATTTGAAAAAGTAGAACGACGCGCAGAAAGAGGGCTCTTTGAAGAGCTTCCTGTAGCACGTGGCGAATAAGAACGTCGCGGGGCTGACCCGCTTGATGATGTATTTGAATTCATTGTTTTGTCGTACCGTGTCATGCAGACACTAAAATTGGTCGACAACACAAGTAGATATTAATTTGTTACCGTGCCATTGTAATACACAAGACTAAAATAGTCAAGTAAAACAACTAAATTAATAGTTTATAGATGAATGAAACAAAGGGGTCAGCCTCTGGACCATAGACTATCGCTCCCCCGAGTGCCCCGGTTATAAATACTGCCAAAACTCCCAAGAACGCCAACATCACACGTAGTGGTGCGATCATAAGTTTTGTACTGTACCAAACCATTATTCCCTTTATCATTTCTGGAATTTTTGTAGCGAATGATGTCGCAAGTACTCCCTCAAACAAATATGCAATTGCAGGAAATAAGAACAAATATGTTGTTACGTCAGCAAAAAATGCGTGTTTTTCAACTAAATCTCGAAGAGATCTGTCATTTAATGCATGCTCTGCGAGTTCTCCAGTAGATAAAGATATGTAAGCAAAAGTAACACCGATGATGATAAGTGCTGTTTTTAATGGCCTAATCCAAGTAGTATTTTGCCAAGCCTTTATTCTAATAATCTCAAAGAAACCATAAATTGATAAAAGGGCTATAGGAAAGTGTACGAATAATGGGTGTATGTTCATACTTACAAGTATACACCTCAAAATAAATTTAGCTTGCGTAGTGTCTTTTTATATCGTACAATCCAAAACGTTCGATAAGTATATATCGCGGGGTAGAGAAGAGGTATCTCGCAAGGCTCATAACCTTGAGGCCCCTGTTCGATTCAGGGCCCCGCAACAATTACTTTTTCAAGTACCGCCTTGAAAATACTCTAAAATGTGCTATATTTTCTTCATTGTCGGG
>CAYJDV010000053.1:0-3596 GCA_964369095.1 uncultured Candidatus Saccharibacteria bacterium
GACCTGCCGAGATCTTCTCTCATCCGCTTTAGCGGAGTCTCTACACAGTTACTAACGTTCTTAACAATTTATATCTATGGCAATTACCAAAGAAAAAAAGCAATCTATTGTTGCTACTTTTTCTGATATTGTCGCCGGAGCAAACTCTATTGCCTTTGTGCAATTTGATAAGCTAACGGTTGCAGATGCTAGCTCTCTTCGCCGAGCCCTCCGGGCTGCAGGTGTTGGGTACAAAGTAGGGAAGAAAACTCTTCTCAAGCGCGTACTCGCAGAGAAAGGCTACACTGGCGAGCTCCCTGAGCTCACTGGAGAAATTGCAATCGCATACGGTACTGATGCTCTCGCGCCTATTGCTGAAGTGTACAACTTCCAAAAGACTCACAAGGGGATCATTACTCTAGTCGGTGGCGTATTTGAAGGAAGCTACAAGAATAAAGAAGAGATCATGGTTATCGCGACTATCCCACCGCTTCAAACGCTTCGTGGAATGTTCGTCAATATCATCAACTCTCCAATTCAGCGTTTTGTTATCGCGCTTGACCAGATAGCAGCAAAGAAGGCTTAACAGCACAAGTTTAATCATTTAATCAATATTCATATGGAAGAAACAAAAACAGAAGTTGTAGTTCCTGCGAAATTCAAAGACATCGTTGCTTCAGTTGAAGCTCTATCTGTTCTTGAACTCAACGAACTCGTAAAGGTATTCGAAGAAAAGTTTGGTGTATCTGCAACAGCAGTAGCATCAGCTGGTCCAGCGGTAGCTGCTGAGGCTGGTGAAGTGAAGGATTCTTTCACTGTTGTACTAGAGAGTGCAGGTGAACAGAAAATCGCTGTTATGAAGGTAGTAAAGGAAGCTCTAGGACTTGGTCTTAAAGAAGCTAAAGATCTTATCGATGCTGCTCCAGCTACTCTTAAGGACGGTATGAAGAAAGACGAAGCAGAAGCTATGAAAAAGGCTATCGAAGAAGTTGGAGGTAAAATTACACTTAAGTAATTCAAACCAAAAATTTAAACCTCCCCACATCTCTGGTGGGGAGGTCAAACAAAAACACTCCCTTGACGGGGGTGTTTTTGTTTTGTAAGGTGGTAAGGAACTAAACTCTTTTAATTATGTTAGGAAATAAAGTACACGTACGGGAAGATGCGGTAATCAAAAATCTTTCAACTCAAATCGATCTCATAGGTGAAAATTTCAGACTTCAGGAGTCATTAATTGATTTGTTTAATGAAAAAACAAAGGAGTCTATTCCTTTGTTGAAATCACTGCTTGGGGCAGTAAAAGTTTTTTTATTGGACATGCCAGAAGGTAAGGTATTGGATGCTATCAATAAAACAGTGACTGTTTCCAATGAAAGCTTGCCAGTTATTGACCACCTTATTGGTGGGCTGGGTAAGATAATGGATACTGATTCAGAAATTGAGGAGGTCACATTGGTATTTGATAAAGCAGATATCCAGCCCATAGATCTTCTTCACATCGGCATGGAAATGAAACACATTACAAATGATTTGTTTATTCACTTTGGAATTGAGAGTAAGTACAACGCAAAAGAAAACTCTATTATTTTTTCCGTTAAAAAAACTGAACAAGGTAAGTAATTTTAAAGCCCTGCTTGACTGCAGGGCTTTTTTGTTTAAAGTTAAAGAAAACCTTTGTTATGAAAAAAATACTACTAATCGGAGCTTTGGTGTTCTTGATTTCATGTGCCAAGATGCCAACCTCACAGTCATCAAAAGGACTACTTTTTCAAATTAGCGAAAGCACTGGACGTCTCCTGGTAAACGGAGATCCGTTCCAGGAAAGTTCTGCTACCTTTTGGAAAATGTGGCCCGGGGCCTGTAGTTTTCACTGTAACAGTGAAAAAGTCATAATTATAAATTATATAAGAAGTCCCAGGAGGGAAGTCGAGTATGGCACTTCAGTATTCGTTCGTTCTACTGAAGATTTCTTCTGGTACCAGTCCGTATTTGTCCCTAGAGAAGAAATAGACTCTCTGGGTGGTATCGTTAAGATCACCGGAACGAACGAAAAGATAAATTTCCTTTTTAAGAATGCCAGTCGTGAATACGACCGAATGGACAAATAGCTTTTTGAAAACCTCTCTCTGAGAGGTTTTTTTCTATTCCGAACACGGTTTTGGCTTGGACACAAGGGGAGCGAGGGGACTATAATATATCTGTTATTAAGTGGTAAGTGGAAAATAAAGGAAATGGATATACTCGCAAAACTCTTCGGTGGAGTCGCACGTGTCAAAATAATGCGCTTATTTCTTTTGAACCCTGATCAGGGATTTGAAACAGCGACAATAGCAGAACGTTCACGCCTGAGTACTTCTGTTGCTAGGCAGACAGCCACTGCGCTCGCTACGATGTCTTTGATCAAAAAGAAATCTTTTGTTAAAGAGGTTGTCGATGGTCGTACCGGTAAGACCAAAAAGAAGCGTGTTCAAGGATATTTTCTCAATACTGATTTTCCTTATATATCTGAGATGAAAGCTTTGCTTGTCGAAGGAGACTTTTTCAAACACGACGAACTCGTCAAGCGTTTCCGTCCTGCTGGTAGAGTACAGCTTTTGGTAGTCTCTGGTGTCTTCATCCAACAAAGCGATAGCCGTCTCGATGTCTTAGTAGTCGGGGACAACATCAGCAAGAAATATGTCCAAAAGACCATTTCTATACTTGAGAGTGAGCTTGGAAAAGAGCTATCTTATGCCGTTTTCGATAGTACAGATTTCAAATACCGGGTTTCTATGTACGACAAACTACTTCGGGATATGTTCGAATTCCCGCATGCCAGATTGCTCTCTTCAAAGGAGTTTTCCACGTTTGTTTTCCCAAACTAGCTCTTGCTTGCTATACTATAGGCAATACTATTCGGGTGTCTCCGGGCAGTAGTAATTAATAGAGTTTTTCAAAACATTACGCGTACGCGTATTACATATTATGCTCATACAAACATGGAGTGAGGTGTTTCAGGTTTCTCTACAAGGTCTTTGGTACGGCTTTGTTGCAACCTTCCCAAAAATTTTACTAGCAGTTATCATCTTCATCCTCGGATGGATCGTGGCAACAACTCTCGGAAAGATCATTACTTCTGCTATCGACGCATTGAAGCTTGATAAACTTTTCAAGAGTGCAGGTGCTGAAGAAGTTTTCGCTCGCGGAGGTATCCGTCTTCACATCGGTAAGTTCTTTGGAGAATTGGTTAAGTGGTTTATCGTTATCGTTTTCTTGGTAGCGTCACTAAACATCTTAAATCTTGACCAAGTAACACAGTTCCTACAACAGGTTCTAGCTTACATCCCACAAATTATTATTGCAGCTCTTATCCTAGTATCAGGAACAATCCTTGCTGACTTCGTTCGCAAGCTCGTTTCAGGTGGTGCAGCTGTAGCAAATGTTCGCTCAGCGAAAATGCTTGGTTCTATCGCTTACTACGCGATCTGGATCCTAGCTATCGTTACTGCTTTCGACAAACTTGGTATTTTCGGATACTTCGGACAAATCATTTTCACTGGTCTTGTAGTTATGTTGGCTCTTGCCTTCGGACTAGCATTTGGACTAGGTGGAAAGGATGCAGCTTCACGATGGGTGAA
>CAYJDV010000054.1:0-3373 GCA_964369095.1 uncultured Candidatus Saccharibacteria bacterium
ACAGCACCAGGGATCACAACTTGTTTACCATCTTTGTTGAAGGCGATACTATATGGTGTTCCTTGTGCACCGAGAGTTTGAGCTTCAGCTGATTGATTATCAATAATTGCTTTGATATCTTTGCTAGCAACACATGTTTTAAATGCACCAGCGTCTACTCCGAGTGCTGAAGCCATACTAGATAGTATTGGTGCACTTTTATCAGGAGCAACAGTGATATCAATCACTTGGTCTAAGTATGACCAGAAAGCGTCGTTTCCTCCAAGAGATGCTACACATTCCAAAGCTAGAGCCTCGTTGTTTGCATTAGGGTGGATACTTAAAGGAAAATGTCTGTATACCCAAGCAACTTTATTGCCATATTTCTTAACAGCGTCTTGCATACTCACATGAAAGCGTTGGCAGTAAGGACAGTCACTATCAGAGTATTCTACTATTACTACTTCTGCTTTCGATAAGTCTCCACGAACATGATCAGTAGGACGAACAGAAACATTCTCTGGTGGAACTACTTGTTCTTGTTGTTGTCCGTCAGCATCGTTTACTTGATTGTTTTTAACATTTCCAGAACCTTTACCTGAAAGTAGAAGTGCTAGTGCAATAACAACTCCAGCAGTAACTATTGCTGCAGGTGTGTTGATCATTGGTTTTTTTGTTTGAGCAGAACTTTCTGCTGGTTTTTCTACGTGCATTTGATTTTGTTCTTGTGTATCCATGTAACACATTATAGCGCACTTTCTCAAGTCGTCTTGTCCTTGAAAAAAGCCTTTAAATATGGTACTTTATAGGGTATGCCGTTCTCGGAAATAGCTATGTATATCATCATATTTTTGGCCGTGTATGTTCAGGTTTTCTTTATGGTGACATTTTTTGAAAGACGTAAACATCTCAATGCTCTGCATGATGAAGATGTTCCAGTACTTTCAGAATTCCCAAGTGTTGCAGTTATTGTTCCTGCTTGGAACGAAAGTAAAACTGTTCATGGGACTATCTTATCTCTTCTAAATCTAGATTATCCAAAAGATAAATTAGAAGTTATCGTTGTTGATGATGGTTCGACTGATGATACTTGGCAAGAGATGCTCAAGTATAAAGACCATCCACAGGTTAGAATTTTCCAAAAAGAAAATGGTGGTAAGCACACCGCAGTGAATTTTGGTATTGATAGTACTAATGCTGATTTTATTTCTTGTCTTGATGCCGACTCTTTTGTGGCACCGGACGCACTTAAACGCATGATAAATGTTTTTCAACGCAAACCTGAAGTTATGGCAGTTGCGCCGTCACTGATTGTTAATAAACCAAAAAATATTATTCAAAATGCACAAAGAGTAGAGTACAACATGAGTACTTACAACAAACGTATGCTTGCTTACCTTGGCGCTATTCACGTGACGCCGGGACCATTTTCTGTTTTTAGAAAAGAAGTTTTTCAAAAAATAGGTAAGTTTCGTAAGGCTCATAACACTGAAGACCAAGAAATAGCCTATCGCATGCAAGAGAATCACATGAAGATTGACCATTGTCATACTGCTTATGTTTATACGTCCTCTCCTGATACAGTTAAGAAACTTTACGTACAGAGGTTGCGTTGGATTTATGGATTTATCCAAAACACTATTGACTATCGTCGTTTGATTTTCAAAACAAAATACGGAAATTTCTCTTTTTTTACCTTACCTTCGGGTATTATTTCGATAGTTGCTGTCGTGTATCTGTCATTTTCGCTTTTGTATAACCTTGTAATATTTATTATTCAAAAAAGTACTGAGATTTCTATCAAAGGGTTTAATTTATCTTTCTCACCACACTTTGATTGGTTTTTTATAAATACAAAAACTATAATTTTTATTTCAGCGATACTTTATGGAATGATTATTTTCTCTATTCTTGTTGGAACAAAATTATCAAAGCAAAAAGGTGGATTTAACTGGCATATTATTCCTTATCTTTTGATCTATAGTGTCATTGCTCCCATCTGGCTTTTAAAGGCAGTTTACAATACAATAGCAAGACGTGGTCAGCCAAAGTGGCGATAATAAATTAATCATTTTTCAACATATGAAAGGCTTCCAAAAATATTTTTTCGTACTCTTAATCACTTGTGGTATTTTTGCTACAGGTTGGTATCTAAGTACTTATGTAAACAACAAAAAAATCAATGAAATCAAGGATATTCAGAACAAAATCGCTATTGATATCCTCTCTTCTGAAACACAATTTTCTCTTCTTGAAGAGCTCTCGTGTCAGGATGTAGATCGGTCAATTCTCTCTCAAGAGATAGCTACTTTGGCAGACAAGATCAGCTACAGCGAACAAAATGTAGGGGACAGTGAAGAGGTCCAACTTTTGAAAAAACAGTACACCATTTTGCAAGTCAAAGACTTCCTTTTGTCTAAGAGAATTGCAGAGCGTTGTAAACAAAAAATAGCAACAGTATTTTATTTTTATGGAAGTAAAGATGCGTGTACTGATTGTGTAAAACAAAGTTATGTTCTTGATGCGCTTCGTGAAAAATATCCAACTCTTCGTGTTTATTCTTTCGATTACAATTTGGATCTTTCGACTATAAAAGCTCTAACTTCAATTTATAAAATTCAAGATTCTCTCCCTGGATTGGTTGTAAATGGTAAAACTATTAGTGGTTTTAAGACCGTTGAAGAGATAGAATTGTTGCTTCCGAAAGAATTGACCAATCCTCTACCAATTAATAACAAAAAAGAGGTAAAAAAGACACAATAAATCATCAAAAATGAAACAAAAAATCATAGACAAAGTGCTCTGATTTTTTGTTTCCACAGTTTTACACAAATTTGCACTATATGTATGTGCATTGAGGGGGTGCTTTGTGTTACAATATAAGCATTAAATTGATGAAACAGCGTGATATTTTTTTCAGTCTACGCCGCGTCCATCTAGTACCGAAAAGTGCTATAGCTTTTTGCATTTCAGTTTTAGTTTTTGCTTCTCTTTTTGTTCCGTTTTTTTCTTCAAAAGCTAATGCTGTAACTGGTGTACCAAGTATTATTAATTTCCAAGGTCGCTTGATGGACTCAAGTGGTAACCTTCTTGGAGGTTCAGGCGGTACCAACTACTGTTATCGTTTTTCTCTTTGGGACGTGTCAACTGGCGGTACTGCAAACCCAAACCAAGTTTGGCCTGCATCATTTGCAACTCCAAGTACAATGACTCTTTCAACTCGAGAAGGAGTTTTCAATGCAAACATTGGATCTGGTGCAGATAGTCTTGCAGCATTTACTTTCAATGATGACCAACTTTTTATCAATGTTGAAGTAAATACGACACCAGTGACTTGTGCTGGTTCATGGGAAACTCTTTCTCCTCGACAACAAGTTGTCTCTTCTGGTTTTGC
>CAYJDV010000055.1:0-2028 GCA_964369095.1 uncultured Candidatus Saccharibacteria bacterium
CTCGCCGTTTCTACAATGGAACAGTTCGAGACTTCAACACTAAGTTGCAATCAGTTCCATCAAATATCATCGGTAAAATGTTCGGATTCAAAGATGCAGATTTCTTTGATCTTCCTGACAACGATGCCGCTCAACAAACAGTAGAAGTGAAGTTCTAAATAATAAAATATGAAGAAACAAAAAATAGCCCTATGGATAAGTTTGCTTACTTTCGGGCTATTTTTTGTTTTGAGAGTACAGACTTTTGCGGAAGTTATTAAAAGTTTTGATGCAAAAATCACTGTTAACACGGACGCCAGTGTTAGTGTTGTTGAAACTATTGTTTACGACTCAGAAGAATTAGAGAAACATGGCATCTTCAGAGATATTCGAACTACTTCCTCTAAGGGTAAAGAAATGGCGATTAAAGATATTTCGGTTGCTAATATCGATGGAACATATATACAATGGCAAAAACAACAAAATAATGGGGATATCAGATTGAAAATAGGAGATACTGATGTAACCTTTGCGGGTGTTAAAACATATGTAATTAGTTACAAGGCCACAAATGCTGTTGCTCATCTAGAAAATAATATAGATGAAATTTACTGGAATGTTACTGGTAATGCTTGGTCTTTTAATATTGAAAAAGCTACAGCTCGTGTTTTCATTCCTGAAGGAGCAGGGGCTCTGCAGCAGTCTTGTTATGGTGGACTAGAAGGTATGAATTTGCCTTGTGATATAGGAAATGATGAAGGGGTATTTAGTCGCTCAAATTTAGGGGTTGGAGGAGGAATGACTGTGGCCGTAGGTTTTCCTTCAGGCTTTATTTTTGAGCATGCTCCGACATTTAAAGAAAAAGTTATTGATTTTCTAAATAAATTTTGGCCATTATTGATTCCGTTAGTTACTTTTATTTTTATGTTTCGAAAATGGTATCGAAAAGGGCGTGATGCTAAAGGTAAGGGGACCGTTGTTGCTCAGTATGAAGTAGTAGACAATCTAACACCACTTGAAGCCTCTGTGATTATCAATCAAAAATTTAATGGGAAAGATATAATTGCAGAGATATTATATTTAGCTACAGAGGGCTATATTGCTATCGAACGGGTTGTTGAGAAAAGGTTCATTGGAAAAAATGTAGATTATGTATTAACGCTTAAAAAGCTTCCTGATGAATCGCCAAATTTGTTCGATAGACAATTATTGAAAGAAATATTTAGTGGTGATAATTTATCAATAGGAAAAACAGTAAAACTTTCTCAAAACCATACAGTACACAGCATCATCAATTCCTTAAATACAGATATAAAGAAACGACTTGTGGAAAATGGATATTATACTAATGATTTTATAACGGAACCTTTTTATACAAAACTTTATAACAAAAAGTTTATTACTGTCTTTGTAGTACTAGCTATGCTGGTTAGTTTTTTTGGAAGCTTCTTGGTTAATTTTGTAGTAAATAACTTGGGAAACATTCAAATATTTTTATTAATAGCGAGTATTATTGTTTCTATAATTATTAAAAATATTTTTGACAGTATAATGCCAGCCAAAACTCAAAAGGGAGCATTAGTAAAAGAACACCTCTTGGGTCTTAACGAGTATATAAAAGTAGCTGAGAAAGATCGCATTGCATTTCATAATGCTCCTGAAATGAATGCCACACTCTTTGAAAAGCTTTTACCTTATGCCGTAATGTTTGGTCTAGAGAAAAAATGGGCCAAGGCTTTTGAAGGAATAACTCTTCCTCCACCATCATGGTACTCATCAAATAGTTCAAGTTTTGTACCAGCATTGTTTGTTGCAGATTTTTCTGATAATTTCTCCTCAAGCTTTTTTACCGCTCCTACTTCATCAAGTGGTGGGTCTGGCGGGGGAGGATTTTCTGGAGGCGGTGGCGGAGGAGGCGGGGGAGGAAGTTGGTAAAAATGGTATAATAGCCACATATGGAAAACGAACAAAGAAAATACTGGTTTTTTGGTTCAAAATTAAACACAGCGCTGCTCCTCGTACTTATCATTTTGATGGTTATTGCTATTC
>CAYJDV010000055.1:2128-3232 GCA_964369095.1 uncultured Candidatus Saccharibacteria bacterium
ACCCAACAATCAAAAAATATTCGCAAAACCTGGCTACTAGTTGGAGTGTTTTTGGCTATTGTTATAGGGCTTGGGTATTTCCTTTCTGTTTACTACAACAACCCAAGTATTTTAGTTATCGCTCTTGTTTTTTCTTTGGTGATGAATATTGCTAGCTTCTGGTTTTCAGACAAAATTGCTTTGGCTAGTGCTAAAGCAGTGCCCGCAGACGAGAAGGAGTATATGGAACTTCACAGGATAGTAGAGAACCTAGCTATCACTGCCGGGCTTCCAAAGCCTCGTGTTTATATCATTCCAGATATGGCTCCGAACGCTTTTGCTACAGGGCGTAACAAAGAACACGCAGCTGTAGCGGTGACTGTGGGACTTTTACAAATACTCGATCGAAGCGAACTTGAAGGAGTGATCGCTCATGAGCTTGCCCACATTGGTAACAGAGACATACTACTTCAAAGTATGGTTGTTGTTTTGGTTGGCTTTATTTCATTGTTATCAAATATCTTTTTGAGAAGTATGGCCTTTGGTGGAGGAAATGATAATGACCGAAAAGGTAGCAATGTTTTGGCCATTGTTGGTGTTGTACTTCTTATACTTTCACCAATCATTGCTCAGCTCATCCAGCTAGCTATTTCTCGTAAGCGAGAATTTCTAGCTGATGCTTCAGGAGCGTTACTGACTCGTTATCCAGAAGGGCTTGCTAGTGCACTTCAAAAAATAAATGGTGCTGGTATGAAAATGCAATCTGCTAGTGATGCCACCGCTCATTTATATATTAGTAACCCATTTGGTGGAGCAGTATCAGGTATTCATAAACTATTTATGACTCATCCACCAGTGGAGGATAGAGTGAGGGCATTAGTTAATAAAGTAAAGTAAATATTTTAGTAGTATGATAAAATTTTACTATAAAAAAAATAAAGGCTTTACTCTCATAGAACTATTGGTAGTTATAGCTGTTATTGGTATTTTGGCAGCAGTTATTGTGGCTAGTTTAAATAATGCACGAGCTAAAAGTAGAGATAATTTTCGTAAACAATCTTTAGTACAAACAAGAACAGCACTTGAAATATATTTTAATACTTACGGTACGTACCCATCAACTGG
>CAYJDV010000056.1:0-3162 GCA_964369095.1 uncultured Candidatus Saccharibacteria bacterium
TTGGCTCAATGATGAAATACTGCTGGTGTGGATTGCCTTTATGCTTTTCAAATCCCTTATGAATAGCGCAATGAGCATCTTCTACTACATCACGATCTGCTCCTTCGAGAAGCCGGGCAGTGCCTTCTATCTGCACAGTTTGACGGATAGCGCCGTCCCACCCTGTGACAAATGAAACTCGAGCATCTTTTTCTATGTTGTGGTTCTTGCGAAGAGCATCAGATGAACAAAAGACGATAGCCCCTTCTGGCGTCTTTGAAATACTTATAACGGCAGACTCCGGTGCTCCACCTCCCGAGTTCGTAGCGATAACACCAAAGTCGTTTGCATTTAGTACACTATCAATTTTCTGCTTTTGTTCTGGGGTCATAATAATCCCAGTATATCAATATTCTTACTTTTTGTTTTTCCCCTTCTTTACAGGCAAACTCTCGGCAATATCAAACAATATTTCGGGTAAATTGTGGATCTGAGAAAGCTGAACTTCTTCGACTAAATAATGCGGCTTAGCACCTGGAAATGGCGCGTCTTTTTCACATATATCTTCTAGCTCCTGGCTTGCTGGTAATATCTTTACATAAAGCTGATCATCGCAAACTAGAGCTACAACCTTACCATCCGCATACAGCGCATATTCACCAAACATCGCCCGCGTTGCAAAGCGCTCAGTATCCCCAAGTTTTTCCAAAATAAATTCAACTGTTTCTTTTTGAGTAGACATAAATTACTCTACCTCAACATACAATGGCGAGTGATCGGAAACTTCATCTGGAAGAACTTTAAAATCTTTAACTACAATATCACTTCCAGTAAAAATGTAGTCAGCTAATCTATTCTCTTTCTTATACAAAGATGTGCGAGTAGAAGTGATACCATAATCTTTTATAAGATTTTTAGCATTTAATTCTTCTGCTATCATATTCAAACTTTTAGTATCTGGTGAAAGATTGAAATCCCCAGCCAAAACAAAATTATTCTTATCTTGTCCATTAATAAAAGAGATTATTTTTTCTGATTGTTGTATACGAGCTTCACTATCACCCTTTCCTTGCCCGTTCCAAAGTCCATGGAAATTTAGCACGGTGTAATGTTTTTCATTTGTTTTAATTTTTACATACTGAAGATTCCGAGCATGGTGACCTTGATCTATTTCAGGTGCAGGCATATAGCCTTTTTCTAGATGAATAAACTCTTCGCCTTCCTCTGTAATATCAAGACTATTTTTCACATACATGGCTATCCCAAAATGCTCTCCATAATGTGGTCGGAAATACGGAGTATGGTTTGTAAGTACCTTAGAAATATCTTGCAAAGATTCAGTCATTATCAAACCTTGATCTGTTATCCTATTGCCAGTAGACACCCCATCGAGCTCAGGATATGGTGCTGACCATACTTCTTGAAGGCAAAATATATCGACATCTTTGTACTTATCAAAGGAAGAAAGAACTTTGTCCTTCCCCGCTTCCCCTCCCCAGATATTTAAAGTGATGATTTTCATAAATTATTTTAAACTCTCTATTATTGGATCGATTGATTCGTCTGATGTATCAGAAGGTGCGATAGTTGTATGTGAAAAAATTTCTTGTTCGAGCTTCTGGAGCGCTTCGGCGAGTTCATCAAATTTATCAGAAACCATAGTTTTATCTTTTCTACCCTCATAACGCTTTCGCCCTTCGATAAGTCGCTCTTCTATAGTCAGCACACCCCTAGGACCAACACGCTGGTCTGCGTAGCAGCAAATTTTCTGTTCCAAGGAACCAGTATTTAATACTTTAATTATTTTAGAGAAACCTATTAACGCAAGATAATTTTTCTTTATACCTGAAAGTCCTAACTCTTCACAAATGATCTCGGTGGCAACATGCTCCTCTGGTCCATATTTTTGTATGTATTCATCTTTCACTGCCTGCCAATACTCCAAGCCTTCAGGTTGTACAAAGTCTGGGAAATATGTGAGATCAAACTTGATAATGTTACCCATATCATGAACCAGACAAACATCTACTACCCCCTCTTTATCCAATGGTTCTGTTATAGCATCACAAATCTGCTTTGCAACCGCCGCCACACGCAACTGATGCTGTTGCAACGTCGGCATGATTTTGTATTTAGAATAGATTTGAGTGATGTTTTGCATATTTTTATTTTATTTACTGACATCTTTAGCGTAACTATTTTTTTAACCTATTTACAGCAATTTTAGTTGCCTCTAATCGTAATTCAGTCAAAGCATTTATACCTAGTATTTCTCTTATTATTTCGACAACTTCTTCTATTGCGATTTTTGAACCTTCGTCGTTTTCTTTTTTTTCATGACCTAAAATTAAACCAAATAAACTATAAACTCTTTCAACTGTTTTACTTCTTTCATCCCCAACACCTTGGTAATCTAAAAGGTGTTCTTTTGCTCCTATTTCAATTAAGGCTGCCTCAATAGGTCTTAATTCACTTTCAATTTTTTTTGTAAGCCAAGCTGAATGTTTTTGACGTATGTTTACTAATTCTCTTCCTATATTAATACAATTTTTTGATGCACCATCTCTATACATTTCTTGTAAACCTTTTTGTAATCTATCTACATATTCTTCACAAAATAATACGTGTTTGTCATAAGCAACTTTTGCCATATGTGAAGCTGTCCCTAAAATAAAATCTTGTTGTTTGTTTTGTAATTCAATCTTACGTTCTTGAGCTCGTTCGTCTCGCCATAATTGATTCAAAAATAAAAATAAAGAAACAGCCCCTGGAGTTAAAGCAAAACCTTTTATAATATCTCCTGCTGGCAAAAAAGAAGCCACTAAAAAAGAAATTATCAAAACCAACAAGTAACCTGCATAAGTAAGTATGTTTTTTTCCATAGCTGCCGAACCTGGACTCGAACCAAGATAAACGGTACCAGAAACCGTTGTCCTACCATTAGACGATTCGGCAATTTCTCCCTTCAATAACCACGATTATACAGTAATTCCTTGTATTTTCAAGACTAAAAGGCGCTCCCTAGGGAGCGCCTTTTAGCTACTTGCTATTGATTAACACTACTCATTCACTAGTTATCGAATGAGTAATCTATAGTGTTAATTTCATAATCGCCTTTTGCTTTTATACAAGCATTGGCTACTAGTATAGTATAACTCTTATAATGCGTTACGGAAATAGTTA
>CAYJDV010000057.1:0-2955 GCA_964369095.1 uncultured Candidatus Saccharibacteria bacterium
TTTAAGCAATTATAATGTCAGAAACAAATACACGTTTGTACGAACTAGGTTTTATCCTCGTTCCAACAACACCAGAAGTGGAGGTTTCAGAGAAAGTAGATGCTCTTAAGTCGCTTATTAAAAGTGTAGAAGGAGCAGTTACTAGCGAAGGAACACCAGAATATATCGACCTCGCTTACACTATGGAGCGAAGTGTTGGTAGTAAGAAATTTAAGTATTCACAAGGATACTTTGGTTTTATCAAATTCGAAACAACACCAGATGCGCTTGAGGCTTTGAAAAAATCTCTTGATGCCAACCTAGATGTTGTTCGATATATTCTTTTGAAAACAGCTGCTGAAAACTCAATTGTCTTCAAGAAGCCAAAACTAGAAGCAAAAAGAGATAGTGGATTGGTAGACGAAGAGATCCTAGATGATGCTGAAGATCTAGAAGATGATCTTGAGGCTCACGAAGCACTCCCTAACCTCTCTGCAGAAGTTATGTCAGACGAGGGTAAGGTAGCTGAAGTTGAAGAAACAGAAGCACAATAGACAAGCATCAGAGCTTTGCCTATACTTACTGTATATAAGCTAAATTCTTAACAAAAATTATGTATCTCAACAAAGTATTTCTCATCGGAAATCTCACTCGTGATCCAGAACTCAAGGCTTTGCCTACTGGAACAAAAGTAGCGAGTATTTCTATGGCTACTAACCGCACCTGGAAAGATGCGCAAGGAGCTAAGAAGGAAAGCGTAGAGTTCCACAACGTCGTGGCATTTGCCAAGCAAGCTGAAGTCATCGCTCAATACTGCAAGAAGGGAAGCTCTCTCTATATCGAGGGACGAATCCAGACTCGTAGCTGGGACGCGACTGACGGTACCAAGAAGTACCGAACTGAAATAGTTCTAGAGAACTTCCAGTTTGGTCCTAAGGGGATGGGCAGCGGAACAGGAGCTCCTATGACCGGTCCTCACTCAGATGCTGAAGCTCCACAAGCGACCGCTAAACCTGATCTCGATACTATCGAATACCCAGAAGAAGAAATAAACCTTGAAGATATACCTTTCTAATAACCACTTTAATTTAAAATTATGAAACAAGATTACTTTAATGCGAATAGTATTCACTTTATCGACTACAAAGATCTCGATAGTTTGAAGAAATTCCTAAACCCAAACGCACGAATCAATTCTCGAAAGCGAACTGGTCTTACTGCCAAGAACCAACGTGCTCTTGCTGAAGCAGTAAAGCGAGCTCGATTTATGGGATTACTTCCATTCGTAGCGAACTAACAAATACAAAAACCGTCCTAAGGGGCGGTTTTTGCTATTTAAGGTGGTTGTGTTAGTATCAAGAAAAATCATAAATTATGAAGCACATTCAACAACTTCACGCTCTACTGACTATATTGTTGGCAGATAATTTTCCAAGTCGTTCTCTTGAAGATAACAAGCGAACGATGTTAGAACTCAAACAATTTCAAAGTATCACATACGACAAAAAACAGCAGTACGGCCCCGGTAGTGGTAACTACAGACCAATCCTGATCGAAAATGAAGTTCTGGAATCCGATAATAAGCTAGCTCAAGTCATATATGGCCAGATGCAGTTGATCGATATCAAAGGGCTTACCCCTGATCAATTGATGGAATTGCATGCGGATTATGAAACCTATTGTCAGCATAGGAAGATAAACTATTCCGGTAAGGTTGATAAAGCTAATTCGGAAGTTCGTTATCAAATACTCATCAAGGCTAAAAAGCTTGAAGATAGAGATGAAAAAATAAAACTTTTAAATTTTATAACCTTCCGCTCAAACGGTGAAGAATACATGAGAGCAAAAAAACTTCTGGATAAAATGGGGTACGATGAAGAAGATGCTCATATCGCAGAATTTGGAGAACGACCCAAGTAAATTTTAAAATCCGAAGGCAAGACCTTCGGATTTTTTTATTTAGTTAGCTCGTTCTACGTATTCACCAGTTTCACTATTGATACGAATCTTTTCACCGATAGTGATAAAGAGGGGGACAGTGATGGTTGCCCCTGTTTCAAGTGTTGCGACCTTGTTTCCGCCAGTTACACTCGCGCCTTTGATAGCAGGTGGTGTGTCAGTGACTTCTAGTTCTACTTTGATTGGAATCTTCACACCGATAACCTGTTCTTCGTCATCATCGTTTGTATAGATGATGGTTTCGATTTCACTATTTGGCTTCACGAAACGCATTCGGTCACCGACGATCTCTTCTTTGAGAGTGAAGCGGTTGGCAGGGTCTTTGACATCACAGAACCAGATTTCATTTTTATTTTTGTATAAAAATTTAACTGGTCGAGTACTGATATCAGCTTCCTCAGCTTTTTCAGATGATCCGAAAGAAATTTCTGCTACTCGTCCTGTCAAAAGGTTCTTGAGTTTAGTAGCATTTACTGGTTTGCGCTGTTGTTTCCGGAAGACGTGAGAGGTGAGTACTTCGTGTGGCTGACCATCCCAAACGATGATTTTGTGTTCTTTTATTTCGTTATATTCAAGCATTGACATGATTTTGTTTTTAAATACAAATAGTATGATTTTCGAAATACACGCATATTTTTCAAAACATACTATTTATATCCTTATTTAAATTAGTAGCAGGGAAATTGTAGTCGAAGAAGTGGAAAAAGTCTATTCTTCAGACGAAGAGCTTTCAGAAGAGCTCTCGAGAACTACCTCTTTCATGCGCTTGCGCACATCTTTGAGGATTTGGTCGCGAACTTTAGGATTTTCTCGCATGAAGACACGAGTAGCATCATAGCCTCGTCCGAGCTTCACTTCTTCCTTGTCTTTTCCTTCTGGTTGGTATGAATATGAAGTACCGCTCTTAGTCATAACACCAAGTTTTTCTCCGAGAGCGATGAGCTCACCTTCAAGAGAAATACCTTCACCATAGATGATATCGAATTCTGTTTGCTTGAAAGGGGAGGCGACTTTGTT
>CAYJDV010000058.1:0-2768 GCA_964369095.1 uncultured Candidatus Saccharibacteria bacterium
GCCATATATTTGCATGATAGTTATTGCAAATATAGCAATTAGGGCAAAGGAGAGGATAAGTAACAGTAGTATTAGAAGCAGTATTGCAGTCGTCGACATGTAGGATAATTATAACACTAGAGACAGCTTTATTTTTCATGTAAAAGGCAGTAGTATAAAAGAAAACTACTGCCTATGTTACATTTACAACGCTCTTTGCTGTCTAAGTTTTTACTTTGTGTTGAATACGCTCTTATTTCTTTAACCGGAGTATCTCTGATCCTCTTTGGTTTCGTTGATGGGGCTTACAAAATACATGTTCTAACAACAACGTTTGTTGTCGCCGCTTTCCCTGTTTCTGCCAGGCTCGTCACAAGCCGTTGGAGGTTTGGGGATATAGGTTTTCAATTAAAAGATTTTAAAGAAGCTATTCCTTGGTACGGCTTCTCTGCTGTTTTGGGTATTTTAGGTCTATGGCTATATAGCTATATATTCCATATTCCAAAAGTAATAGTAGATAACCAAACCCTGGTTTACTATTCTGTTGGTGGATCTATTATCCAAGAGTTACTCTATCGTGGTTATCTGATGCGATTGGGGAGACAGCTCTTCGGTGAGGGGGTATTAAACATTGTAGTAAACGTCATTGTATTCGTCGGTATGCATATCTTTTATCCTGAATTTATTCAAAAACTTTGGATATTGATACCTGCAGGCTTTGTGTTCACGCTTTTGTATAAAAAGTATCCGAACATTTACCTGATCTCAATGGTACACATTTTACTCAACGGTGTCGCAGTTATGCTTGGCATCTTTCATTAGTTTTCAAGCGGTTTCACAACCGCTTTTTTCTTTACATTGACTTTTGGCCCCTTTGGCATAGTATTCAAGAAAACTTAAAAACTATGCCACAAAACACTATCTTTTACGTTGTTAGCGGAGCAGTAGCTCTATTTGGTATTATTGGTTTCATTTTCTATCGCAAGGAGCGAAAAAAGAAAATGGAGTACAAAATAAAATATTGGGATACTTGCCTTGAGCTTAAAAAGAATCAAGCAAAGATGAATTTTGTTTCTGCCCGAAATTCGGTCAATTCTTTTCACTCAGTAGTACCAACGTTTTATTCCAGGTACGACGAACTTAGGGATTGGTTTGCTGTAGAATTAGCGAAGGCTATATCTAATGCTACGGAGTTCAAATATATCTTTGTTATTTTTGCTTCCTTTGAAGAATCAAGAGATAAGGAGCTGTGGGAAAAGATAAAAGCGGCAAATCCTGAGATTGTTACACATCTTACTGCTATTGTTACTAAGGAGACCTCAACTTTAAAACGTTTTTCTGAGCACCATGTTGATCCGGATGAAAAAGAGCGCCTTAGAATTATTGCTGAGAAAGTATTTCAGTTTATCCGGCAAGGATTCCTGGGAACAAAAAAAGGGGACGCATTAGAGTTAACCGCCAGGAGTATTAAAGAATCCTTCGAAGTTAAACCAATGGCACGGTTATAATACTTAATATATCAAAAGGTCGCTCCGGCGACTTTTTTTCTTATCTATACTAGGGTGTTGACCAAACGTGGGTTCTCTGATAGGATACGTGAGCTCCTTTGAAATCCCTATTTCTCTCTGTGGCCCCATTAAAATGGCGATACAGAAATATATAGGTGATATTTCAAGGGATATTCCAAAATTATGGCAAAAAAATCAGTTATCGCGCGTTCAAAGAAAACGCCTAAATTCTCAACTCGAGCGGTCAATCGCTGTTTTCGATGTGGTCGAGCACACGGCTTTATGCGTGATTTCGGACTTTGCCGTATTTGTTTCCGTGAATACGCAAACGAAGGAATGATTCCAGGTATCAGAAAGTCATCTTGGTAATAAATATATGGATCAAATCTCAAACATGATTACAACAATGAAGAACGGTGCTATGGTTTCTAAGAAATCAGTAGTTATTCCTTTTTCTGCAGTAAAGATGGCTATCGCTCAGTGTCTCAAGGACCACGGCTTTATCGCTAGTTATTCAAAGAAAACTGAAAAGAATAACGTTCCAGTTATTGAGATCGAACTTGCATATACTGCAGGAGTATCAAAGATCTCTGATGTAAAGCGTATTTCAAAGCCTTCACGACGTGTATACCTCGGTGTTCGAGACATCCACACTGTTAAGAATGGTCACGGTATCACTGTGTTCTCTACACCAAAGGGGATACTCAGTAACAAGCAAGCTCACAAAGAACAGGTCGGTGGGGAAGCATTATTCATGATTTGGTAATAATAAACATATGAGCAGAGTCGGAAAACAACAACTAGAAATACCAAATGGCACAACAGTAGATTTCACTGGTGGAGTTTTCACTGTGAAAGGACCGCTTGGAACACTATCTAAGACTTTCATCAACGATGTTATTGTTACTATTGAAAACAATATCGTTTCTTTCGCACCAGCTAAGGATGAACCATTTGCTCGAGCTCTTTGGGGAACATACGCTTCACACGTAAAGAACATGCTAGCAGGTGTAAATGCACCATACGTACGAAAGCTTATCCTTGAAGGAGTTGGATTTAAGAGTGAAGTCAAAGGAACTGATCTTCATCTTGCACTTGGATTCTCACACCCTGTGGTAGTATCTATCCCAGAAGGACTCACTGTTACAGCCGAGAAAAATAACCTGACTGTTACTGGTATCAACAAAGAACTCGTTGGCTCATTTACTGCCAAGGTTCGAGCCCTCAAGAAGCCAGAACCATATAAAGGTAAAGGTTTCCGATACCACGATGAAGTTATTC
>CAYJDV010000059.1:0-2628 GCA_964369095.1 uncultured Candidatus Saccharibacteria bacterium
CCTAAGCGTATTTTTTTTATTCACATTTTTTCTATGTGCCGAAGGGGAGACTCGATCCTTACAGGATCAGTATACCTTTTCGATGTATTCGAAATAAAATTTCTCATACATAACGAAAAGCTTTTCTCGTCTCCCACGAAAATATTAATATTTTCTCTATGTGCCGAAGGGGAGACTCGAACTCCCACCCCTTGCGAGACTCGATTTTGAGTCGAGCGCGGCTACCATTACGCCACTTCGGCAATAAGACTACTTTACACTGAAATTAACTTATTATCAACAGGCATAATACTTTTGGGGTATGTTATACTTTTTGTATGCCAAGTTATTCTCTTTCAATTTTTTTTATTGATACCGACAAGATAGACCCAAATCCGTACCAACCTCGTAAAGAATTCGAGGATGCACCACTGCGGGATTTGGCTGATTCTATAAGAATGTATGGGGTACTACAACCGCTGACAGTCTCACGCACCGAAGTAGAATTGCCAGACGGCATGGGTATGGAAACCCGCTATGAACTAATAGCCGGAGAGAGACGTCTACGTGCATCAAAGCTTGCCGGTATCAAACAAGTCCCTGTTATTATTCGCGATGGCGATGATGACAAGATGAAATTGGAATTAGCTATCATTGAAAACTTGCAGCGTGAAGATTTAAACCCAGTAGACAGAGCTCGCGCATTCATGAGACTGATAGATGAATTTAAATTTACTCATGCCGAAGTTGGCCGCAAAATGGGTAAGAGTCGTGAATATGTTTCTAATTCTTTGCGGATACTGCAAATGAACCAAGAAGTCTTGGACGCACTCCAAGCTGGCCAAATTAGCGAAGGTCACACACGGCCACTGATGATGCTATCATCTCGTCCCGAAGAGCAAAATACATTGTTTAAAGAAATAATGTACAAAAAGCTTTCTGTTCGCGAAGCAGAACGTATTGCAAGACGTATTGCTGTGGATCGTGTACGTAAACGTGAACTACTGCCAGATGCTAATGTAATGAGCATTGAAGATGAATTAGAAGAGCATCTTGGAACACGCGTACATATTCAAAGAAAAGCCGATGGAGGTAAAATCACAATAGACTTTTTCTCGGATTCTGATTTGGAAGAAATCTTAGGTTTACTAAAATCCAAAGAAATGGCCCGCGAAGAAACCATGATGGCAAGATTCGAAAGAGAAAGAGTAGTACCTGAGACTCCAGCTAGTTTACCCGGACTTACTCCAATGCCTGATGTAGCGGTATTGCCGGAAATTATGCAGTCAGGAGATCTAACGCCAGTAGAAATAGCCATAGACAATGAACTGGCACTAAACAATATTCCTATAGAAAATATGTATGTTCCAGAGCCGGTTATTATTCCAGAACAAACAGCTGCAGAAATAATAGAAGTTTTTGAAAAAATAGAAAACCCAATAATTGCAAGTCAGGACGAAGAACTAGTTATTCAAAATCCAAAACCAGAAGTTGACGAGCAAGATTTATACAATATATCTAGCTTTAGTATCTAATCCCGCAATGCGGGATTTTTGCTTACTACTTGGTTTGACAAACTATCCAAAAAGGAGTATTTTAAAGACTAATTTTAAACCATATCAGTATATGCCAACAAAATCACAATCTAAAGGAGTAGGAAAGAATTCAGGCAATTCTTTACCAAACGTAGCTTACTGTTTATTAACATGTAACGGCAAGATCTACATGGAAATCAAGAGAGGTAAAGGCCAAATCTTTGGTCGAAAAATCAGCGCATCTTATTCAAAAGATGAAATGATTAAGGGCCTTATTGATTCAGTCTATGAAAAAACCGGTGTAACACTGGAAGCTTCTGCTTTTGAAGAAGCTAGTTCTAAACCTTTCCATGATACAGACGAAGGTGCCCACCATGTTTCCCAAAAATGTTTTGTTTTTAAAGTGGATCTAACAGAACCTTTAAAACCAGAAAAATTTAAAAATATTATCGCAATTAAAAAGGATGATATTTTAAAAAAACAATCCAGCCTGCCTTTGATGAAAATTTCAGAAAACATCATTAATTACCTACGTTAAATCAAACCAAAAATCAACACAACATTAAAACCAGTCAGCTTATGTCTTTAAAAAAATTAACACCGGAAATGAATGTAGATTCAAACATTCAAAAAATCGCAATGGTAGTAAACCAGTCTGCGGTTGACATGTACCAATTTGTCGAAAAGGCAATGGGTGAGGAAAAAAAGAAAACTCACCAGCTACCCTCAAGTAAAATTTTAGGTATAGAGGAACCACTTTTTTATGCTCACCAGGCTCTTAATAAGGGTGATCAGACTAAGAAAATTAGTTTACTCGGTGTTTATCTTTATACAGAAGAGGATATTAAAAAAGTAATTTACCTTTACGAAGCTATTGGTGAATCCCTGCACAAATCTCCTTCAGATTTTAATATAAAACCTTTTTATCTTTCACATTTAATGGCCAGGCTTTCGTTATTCGTTACCAAGATGTCTCTGGATGTTTTGGATGAATATGTTGAATTACAAAAATTACAACAAACCTCGTCCTCCTGAACAATTTACAAATACTACAAAGAGCCCCGCACAATGCGGGGTTTATTTTTGTCTAAATGATAGTAGGCGAGAGAGCATA
>CAYJDV010000060.1:0-2613 GCA_964369095.1 uncultured Candidatus Saccharibacteria bacterium
TATAGTTTTTCTATGAATATAGAACACACAAGACACTCACTCGCCCACCTTCTAGGTGCCGCGGTTATGGATTTATACCCTGAATCACAGCTCACCCTCGGTCCGGCAATAGATGATGGTTTTTACTACGACGTAAAATTTACAGATTCTCTCAGTAGTGATGATTTACCGAAGATTGAAGCAAAAATGAAAGAGTTACTCCCTACTTGGAAATCTGTCTCTCACAAAGAATTCTCTAAAGAAGAAGCCTTGGAATACTACAAAGGAAATATTTTCAAAGAAGAATTGATAAATGAGATTGCAGAACGTGGTGAAAAAATAACTCTCTATACTATGGGAGACTTTACCGACCTATGTCGTGGAGGACATACTGATGACTTGAGTGCGCTTGATCCAGAGAGTTTCAAGCTCGACCGTATCGCTGGGGCGTACTGGAGAGGTAGCGAAAAGAACCCAATGCTCACTCGTATTTATGGATTAGCATTTGAATCTAAAGAAGGTCTTGAGAAACATCTTGAAATGAGGGCCGAGGCTGAAAAAAGAGATCACCGAAAAATCGGACAAGAACAAAAACTTTTCTTTGTGGACGATATGATTGGAAAAGGTCTCATCATGTGGCAACCAAACGGCACTATTATTCGTGATGAAGTTGAAAAGTTAGCAAAGGAAAAAGAAGAAGAACAAGAATACGTCCGCGTGGTGACTCCTCACTTAGCAAAAGAAGAACTCTTTCTTGCTTCAGGACACCTTCCTTACTACAAAGACGATATGTACCCAGCTATGGTAATGGATGATGGGACTTATTATCTAAAAGCTATGAACTGTCCTCACCACCACATCATGTACCGACATGAGAAACATAGTTATCGAGATCTCCCTATTCGCTTTGCCGAATATGGCACAGTGTATCGAAACGAACTCTCTGGTACTTTGGCTGGACTATTGCGAGTCCGCTGTCTTGCTATGAACGATGCTCATATCTACTGTCGAAAAGATCAGATCGAAGAAGAGTTCGAAAAAGCACTTCGCCTGACAATGAATTATTTTGAAATATTTGGACTTACTGATTATTGGTTCCGCCTTTCAAAATGGGATCCTGCTCATACTGATAAATATATTAACGAACCAGAAAACTGGGAATATACCGAAGGCGCTATTCGAAAGATTCTTGATCGAGTAGGAGTACCTTATAAAGAAGTAGATGACGAAGCAGCTTTCTACGGACCAAAGGTAGATATTCAATTCAAATCTATTCTTGGACGAACAGAAACAATGTCGACAGTACAGCTCGACTTTGCTGCCAAGAAGCGCTTTGAACTTGTCTACACCGACAACGAAGGTAAAGAAAATAATGATGTCTTTGTTATCCATCGAGCACCACTTTCAACTCACGAACGCTTCACTGCATTTTTGATTGAACACTATGGTGGTATCTGGCCAACATGGCTCTCTCCACTTCAAGTTGCAGTTCTTCCAGTTGGAGAAATGCATGAAGAGTACGGAGCACAAGTTCAAGCAATGCTTAAAAAAGCTGGGATAAGATCAGAACTCTGGACTGCAGATGGACTTGGTAAAAGAATCCGAAAAGCAAAAGTAGAAAAGGTTCCATACCAAATAGTGATCGGTGACAAAGAACGAGATGCTAATACTGTGACAGTAGAAGGACGCAATGATTTGAAGCTCGAACAGATTGCACTCGAAGAATTCATCACTCGAATTACTGAAGAGATTAAAAACCGAAAAGATTTGTAGTACAATAAAACCATGGAAAACAACAACACATACAACTTGATGCACCAGTTAACCCAAGAATCAAAAAGTCTTTGGCGTATCAAAAACAACTATCTTGATGAATCTTTAACTGAAGAAGAAAAAGCATTCTGGAACAAACTGGCACAAGATAAAGAATCACACATCATAGAACTAAAAAATCTTATCAAAGAACATCTTAAATAAAAAATATAAAAAAATCCCCAACTATGAGGATTTTTTTATTTATATATCTAGATTTGCCATTTTGGCATTTGATTGGATGAAAGCTTTTCGTGGAGCGACTTCGCTTCCCATCAAAGTATCGAAGACTTTATTCGCTTGTTCTGCATCTTCTACTTTCACTTGCTTCAACACACGGCGAACTGGATCCATAGTTGTTTCCCAAAGTTCTTCGGCATTCATTTCTCCGAGACCTTTGTAGCGCTGGATACTGAGCTTTGGAACACGCTTTGTTTTTACATCTTCTTCGATCTCTTCATCGGTTTGATCTCCTTCTCCTGACTCATCTATATCTTCGACATTTCCACCTTGTGCCCCGACGATCTTGGCTTTGTCCTCATCGGTATAAGCATAGAAAATCTCTTTACCTTTCTTGATTTTATATAGTGGTGGTTGAGCGATGTAGACATAACCAGCATCAATAATCGCACGGAAGTATCGGTAAAAAAGAGTAAGGATAAGAGTCGTGATGTGAGATCCGTCGACGTCCGCGTCGGTTGCAATCACTATCTTGTGGTAACGCATTTTTTCAATATCAAAAGTATCTCCGATAGAAGTACCCATAGCAATGACTAAGTTTTTGATTTCATTTGATGCCAACATCTTGTCCAGTCGTGCTCG
>CAYJDV010000061.1:0-2548 GCA_964369095.1 uncultured Candidatus Saccharibacteria bacterium
GAAGATGCGAAACTTGTTTTCAAAGGCAAGATATTTGATACCTACCAATGGGAGCAGGAAATGTACGACGGGTCAAAAACAACATTTGAAAAAGTGAAGCGTCCTGATACAGTAGTTGTTTTTCCAGTTCTTGAAGATGGAACTATATTATTAACAGAACAAGTCCAACCTGGAAGAGACCCATTTATAGATGCGCCAAGCGGTAGAGTTGATGAAGGTGAAGAAGTTTTAGAAGCCGCAAAGAGGGAATTAGTTGAAGAAACAGGATACGAAGCCGATGAATATATACTATGGAAAGCAATTCATCCTGTAACAAAGATAGAGTGGGTTTGCTACACCTTTATAGCAAAGGGGTGTAAAAAGGTTAGAGAAGAAGATCCAGATAATGGAGAAAAAATAAAACTTAAACCTGTTTCATTTGATGAATTGCTTGAACTTTCAGATAGTCCTATATTTAGAGCACAAGAATCAGTAAAAGATTTCTTCCAAGCTAGATTAAATGATCAAAAATACCGAGAATTAAAAGAATTATTTAAACCTATCTAATATTGACTTATTTATAATATATGATATTATAAATTTAGGTCTATTTCTTTCACTCAAAAAAAATAAAATGGTACATAGCTCAAACAGTCCTTTTAGTAAAAACCCTTCAATATTGGGTTTTATATCAAAAATAGCCTTAGTCTTACAATTATACTGTCTGACTATGCTAGGGCTACTATCAGTTTGTAAATTTTTTGAACATCCCGGTAACCCTATTAAGGTGTACTGTGTTGCTTCAGTAGTTCTATGGATTATTTTTGCTAGATTCTCGCAAAAACATATGTAGTCCACTTTTTTAAAAACAATTTAACCACCTCGATTCATTGAGGTGGCTTTTTTATTAAATGCTATAATTCTCAAATGGAGATTATTGAATATACTCAAGAGTATCAAACACAATTAGAAAAATTAAAGTCTACTGTCTGGTCAGCCGCCGATATAGAGCATTATGGCGATAATCAACCATATTTTTTCAAAGAAGAATTTACACTCTTGGCAAAAGAGGGAGATGACGTCGTTGGATATATTACTCTTATTTGCGATAGTGGTGTCGCACAAATAGAACCTCTTATGGTTGATCCTGAAAAGAAAGGGCAGGGAATTGGATTATATCTCTTACAAGAAGCTGAGAAATTAGCAAAAGAAAAAGGTGTTCATAAACTTTGGCTCGAGACAGGGGAGGGCTGGAAAGCAAAAGAATTTTATTTAAAACATGGATATAGTATCCGTACAGAACTTCCAAATCACACTGGCGAATATAACTTTATTTTAATGGATAAAATGATTTAAAAAAGCTTGGAATTCCAAGCTTTTTTTATTTCTTAAGTTATCCACATCCCCTTTTCTTGCATGTGAACGATTGTTCACATATACTAAATACATACAAGAATAGTCACCAAATGAATGGGCAAAACATATATGACAACAACACAGTATCAAAAAACATTACAAAGAGAACTAGCACAATTAAATCGACGTATCGATATGATGATCATAAGAGGTCAGTCATACATGGCGGAATCAAAGAAGCACAAGATGCTTTTGCGACAACTCCGAGCAATGCAAGGACAGAGCTTCTTCGGCAGACTAACAAGCTCAATGAGTTTCTAATATGCCAAAGAGCCCACAATTTAAGGAAGCTATACTACACAACTTAGACCGTATCAACAGTATCAAGATAGATGTCCAGCATGGTGGTACACTATATGCGATGTATCTGAAGGATTATGCAAAGCGCGGATATTTGAAACAACACAAATCTCCAAACATCTTTTCATCTTTCTTCTTACAAAAAGTTTTCTAATTTTATGAACAACGAACCCACCGAACAACTGAAAAGTTTCTATCATCGTGAAAAGCGTATGCCAAGCTACAGCGAGATGATGGAACTTTTTGGTTTCAAATCTAAAAATGCAGTCTATAGGCTAGTACAGAAAATGCTCGATGCGGGAATAGTGGCCAAAGATCATATAGGAAGAATACTTCCAACATCACTTTTCAATGACATCCCAGTTGGCGGACTTGTGAAGGCTGGTCTGCCATCTTCTGTGGATGCACAGAGCGAATCTATCAATCTCAACGACTTACTTATCAGTAAAAAGAATGAAACCTACATACTAGAGGTAGATGGTGAGTCTATGATCGAAGCACACATCGAGCCAGGAGATATGGTGATAGTAGAGAAAAGAAATACCGCTAAAGAAGGTGACATCGTTATCGCTATGGTAGATGGCGAACATACTATGAAATATTTCCGTAAAGATAAAACAGGGAAGGTGTACCTAGAACCTGCAAATAAGAATTTCAAAAACATTTACCCAACTCAATCTCTAGAAATCACTGGAGTAGTAAAAGGAGTAGTAAGAAAGTACTAAGAGGCTAGAACATAAGCTCGTTGCTCTTGTTTTGCTTTTATATCTTCAAGTAGTGGAGCTATTCTCTCTTGCATAGATTCTAGGGTGATAGTTATCGCATTTTTATCTGTCGGAAGATTTTTCCATGG
>CAYJDV010000062.1:0-2428 GCA_964369095.1 uncultured Candidatus Saccharibacteria bacterium
CATATTCAAGGACATCATCATAGTCCATAAATCCTTGTTTTCTTTTTACTTCTTCGTAGAGACGATAGAATTCAACCACCTCTTTTGTGCGCTCTAGGGACTCAATCTTTTTCTCTATTTCTTTTTTAATTTTTCCCTTACTCTCTCCTCTAGTAGAAATACTTTCTGGATCTTCTTTTATAAAAAGTATTTCCTTATCTACTTCTTCCAAAAACATCGCAGGTGTCATGCGCTCCCTTTTCAAAATAGAGATAAGTCCTTTTAAGTCACTAAAATATTGAGATGGATTGGTACGAGGTCGGATATAGTCCCACTCATAATCATGGAGCAATTGATCGACGAGCAGTATCGCTTCGGTATCATCGAGCGAGACAGGAGCACGATCAAAATCGAGCACACTGTAATATTTCTCTACAATATTTCCCGCAAAACTATGGAAGGTACTGATCTGCACATTTCGGGCAGTACTGCCAATATAAGATTCCAGACGAGCGCGCATAGCGGAGACACCTGATCGAGTGAAAGTCAGACAAAGCACTGCATCTGCCCCAACATCAGTCTTCTCTAGGATATGAGCAATTCGAAGCGCTAAGACTTGAGTCTTGCCGGTTCCAGGCCCTGCTACAACCATCACTGGGCCTTCTGTGGTGTCTACAGCTTTCTTTTGGGCCACATTTAAGGCTTTATAGGAGTTTGCAAAATCTGCCATGTGTACATTTTAGCACGCAGATACAGAAGGACTATCTGCTATAATCAGAGCAATGAAATTAGCAAAACAAGTATTGGGCATGGGTATTTTTTCAATAATTCTCGGAGCGCTGACATGGATCAGCACCGATGTATATATAGTGGCACTCAATATTGGATCTTCTGGCGCTGCACTTATTCATACCGCAACGGTAATATTTTGGGTACTATTTATATTTAGTTTCTTATCTGGAGAAATGGTATCTAGTGCTCATATTAAATTTATATACCGATTGTGCAATATTGTCTTTGGTATTATGTTTTATCTTTTCTTAGGATCAGTAATACTTAGTGTTTTACTACTCTTATATCCAACAATCAGTAGCGCAACTGCTAGTATTGTCGTGCTTATATCTTTCATTCTAAGTATCATCGGACTAATCCAAGCAAGAAATCTAAGTACTACTTCTTATACAGTTTCACTACCAAATGCTCCCCTGTCATGGAATGGAAAAAGGGCTATCTTTTTATCTGACACACATTTTGGGCTAATGAATCACAAAAGATTTTCTGACAAAATTGTAAATAAAATATTGTCACTGAATCCTGATTTTGTGATGCATGGTGGAGACTTTTATGACGGACCTGCGATAGATACTAAACCTATATCGGAATCTTGGAAAAAAGTAACTGACAAAATACCTGTCTTTTATACTTCTGGAAACCATGAAATGTACGGACCATATGAATCATTTATTGAATCTATCCGCGGTGCGGGTATCACTGTACTCCTTGATGAAAAAGTTCTCCATGATGGTGTG
Organism: uncultured Candidatus Saccharibacteria bacterium; assembly: GCA_964369095.1. Lineage (GTDB taxonomy): Bacteria > Patescibacteriota > Minisyncoccia > Phycocordibacterales > UBA9973 > UBA4124. The sequence continues at coordinate 1,509 of CAYJDV010000062.1, forward strand.
CAAATTGCCGGTATCACTTACCGTGCCAAAGGAAAAGATAAAGATGCACACAAAGCATTGGAATCTTTAAATATTGAAACAAATATTCCTCTTATTCTTATTAACCATCCGCCAACATTTCACAAGAGTGCCCACTCTCTTGGTTCTACGCTCATGCTCTCTGGTCACACTCACAGAGGACAGTTCTCCCCCATTGGTCTTATCACAAGATTAATATACAAGAGATTTAATTATGGTTTTAATGAATTTCAAAATATGACAGCTATCACTTCTCGTGGTGTTGGTACTGCAGGTCCTCCAATGAGACTGTTTAATGCTCCGGAACTAGTTATCATTACTTTCAATATAAAATAAAACCCCCTCTTTTTAGGAGGGGGGTGTTTTCAACATTTTTTTGGCGACTTATAAACAAAAATCTTTTTTGGAGATTTATATATAGCCTTCTTTTTACTCATTTTCTTTTTAGTTTCTACAGCAGGAACCTCAGGTTCCTTTTCTTCTGTTTGCTCAACAACCGGGTCAGGCGCCCCTACCACTACTGTATCTATCTTTTTGATAGGTTCAGGTATGGTTACTGGTTCAGATTTTTCTTCTTTCTTTTCTTTTGCAGGTTCAACCTTAACAACAGTGGCCTCTTTCTTTGACCCTAAGAAGGGTAAGAATTTATCTAAATAATTAGTCCATGTAGACAAGGTTATAACTATCAAGATAAAAACTGGAATATAATACCTTCTTGTATTTACAGAAATCTTATTCCAATCTTTAAAGAAAAAAGATAACCCAAAAGAAAGTAGTGCCAACAATACCAATAATGATAGCCATCCGTTCCAGCTAAAATTGCCAAGACTAGCAGCAAAAGGTTTATCTGATTTTTTATCATCAGTTGATAACCCGACAATTTCAGAAGAAACTTTTTCAAG
>CAYJDV010000063.1:0-2371 GCA_964369095.1 uncultured Candidatus Saccharibacteria bacterium
CTGATGGTTTAGCCAAGTATCCAAAGGTTTTTTCAGCACTTTTCGTTTCTATGGTTCGCGCCGGAGAGGAGTCAGGAGGTATGCCAAATGCTTTGACTGAGATCGGGATAAACCTGGAGAAAAGTTATGCCCTAAACAAAAAGGTTAAAAGTGCCATGATGTACCCGTCTATTATTTTGGGCGCTATTTTTCTGATTGGTATTTTGATGTTCGTTTACGTGGTTCCTACGCTAACAAAAACATTTAAAGAGCTTGGTGCAGACTTACCAGCTTCTACTAAACTAGTTATTGGGCTCAGTGATCTTATTTCAAACCACATTCTACTTTTGATCCTCGGTATTGCAGTATTAATAGGTCTTGTAATACTTGCCTTGAAATTAAAAAAGACAAAACGAGGTATTGATTGGCTTGTTGTTCGTCTGCCTGTTATAGGAACTATCGTCAAAGAAATGAATGCTGCTAGAACTACTCGAACTATGGCCTCATTGCTTGGTTCCGGAGTAACTATCAGCCGAGCCATCGCTATCACTAAAGAGGTTCTACAAAATGTTCACTACAAAGAGGTTATGGAACATGTCGAGGATGTTGTTCAAAAAGGTATACCTATTTCAACTATCTTTAAGGCTGAGACAAAGCTTTATCCAATCATGGTAGGGGAAATGATAGAAGTAGGTGAAGAAACTGGAAAGCTCGGAAGTATGCTCCTTGATGTGGCTCTATTTTATGAAGCAGAAGTCGATGCTAAGACTAAAGATCTTTCTACTATTATTGAGCCAGTACTGATGATCTTTATTGGTGCGGCGGTTGGGTTCTTTGCTGTGTCGATGCTCTCACCGATGTATTCGATCATGGATTCTATTAAGTAATATATGAAATTATTTTCTTCTCAAAAAGGTATATCTCTTATTGAAATAGTTATAATTATTGCTGTTGTTGGTTTGATCATTGCTATAACTGCTCCAGCTCTTGGAAAGTTTAGAAAAAGCCAATCTATACAAAACACAACAAATACAGTTGTTTCAATCTTGCAAGAAGCTCGCAGTAAAACCTTGGCATCTTATAACAATACTTTTTATAGTGTTTACTTTGGAGCTAATAGTGCAACCCTTTTCTCAGGTGGTACTTATTCGGCAGTAGATCCAAATAATAAAGTAGTTTCTTATGGATCACCAGTAGTCTTACAAAGCGTGACACTTGTTGGTGGTGGTTCAAGTGTTAGTTTCGATAGACTTAAAGGAACAACCAGTCAAAGTGGTACAATAGTTGTAGGTATTCCAAGTGGTGAATCTAAGACAGTTACAGTAAGTGCCAGTGGTGCTATCAGTCGCAATTAAAATATGTTTAAAAAACAAAACAAACAATTAGGATTTTTTCTCATAGAAGTAGTTATAGCTTCTGCACTTGCTGGAGGGATACTTATTTCTCTACTTGGCTTGGTTCAAAAAACTGTCGATGTCTCAAAGCGTTCATTGGAGAGGACACAAGCTAGTTATTTACTTGAAGAAGCTTCAGAAGCTATAAAGATTATTAGAGATGGCGCTTGGACTAATATAAGTTCACTAAGTAATGAAACAACTTATTATTTATCATGGAATGGTTCTACTTGGACCACTACGACTACACCAGGAGTAATTGATTCTTTTACTCGCACAGTTGTTTTGAGTGCTGTTTCTCGTGATGTGAATGATGACATAGTTTCAGGTAGTGGATCTTATGATGATCCTAAAACAAGAAAGGTTACTGTTAATGTTTCTTGGACCGCACCCTCTGGAAACCAAACAGAGACATTGGTATTTTATATTTCAGACATAAGAACATAACATGAAACAACAAAATTATTCAAAAGGATATTCTCTTATCGAACTCGTTATTTATATAGCACTTTTTGTTGTTATATCTATAGTCATAGTTCAATCTTTAGTTTTTGTTATGAAAACCTATGCCAACGCTCGATCATTTAGAGCTTTGCAACAAAATGGGGAATTAGTCATGGAGCGTATCACAAGAGAAGTACGTCAATCTAATACTGTATCAACAGCTTCAAGTGTTTTTGGGGTAACACCGGGAACTTTGGTTGTCTCTGGTCTAACTAGTGGAGGAAGTGCTTATACAGACACTTTTTCAGTAGTAAACGGAGCAGTGCAACTTTCAACAACAGGGGTCATATCAACACTCTCTACAAATGAAGTAGTAGTAAATGCTCTTACATTTTGGAATATTACGACTGCTAATTCTGATGCTATTAAAGTTAGACTAGATTTGACCACAGTTAAGGCGCCTATTGTTTCAAAATCATTTTATAGCACCATTATTCTTAGAGAATAATAAAAATTTTTATGAAAAAACAAAAAATAAATTATCAAAAAGGAAA
>CAYJDV010000064.1:0-2349 GCA_964369095.1 uncultured Candidatus Saccharibacteria bacterium
GGACACATCGTCGACTACACACTCATCAATGCTGATATCTTGAAAGGACGAGAAGTCTGGAGATTGGTCAGCGCACAAGTAGAGCACAATCCATTTGTTGGTAATTATGATGAGCTGAGGGCAAGATCATTTGTCCGAGCGCTCGGTCTGGTCCAAAGATTTTGTATTGAAGAAGGTCCAGAGCCAGAGCTTTTTGACCACTTGGTAACTGTCATGCAGACATTGGCTATGCCTTCTATTAATGCACCTTTTTTCGACACCATTGTTTTATGGAAGATTTTGATACTGCTCGGATATTTGGAACTAACAAGTGATTTGGAAATACTTTTCAATACGCCACTCCTAGATATAGTTGATCCGCCAGAGAGTATAGTCAAAAGACTTATCAAAGAAGTTACCGATGCTATCAATCGCACTCATCTATAGGTAGGTTTATAAGGTATAATATAAAGACTTATGTCAGATGATATAGACCACATTGCAGATCTCCAGAGAAGGCTTTATGCCAGAGATCCGGAAAATATTCCTAAACAAAAGTTTGGTATTCTTCGACCGCTTAAAGATAAGGTTGATTCGACTTGGGGAGAGAAAGAGCTCAAGGATGAAAAATTTGTTCATAGAACCGGAGTCTCTGGTTACAAAAAACTCTTCTTAGTTTCGTTAGTCTTTTTTATTATCGCCTTAGGCGTCGCTCTGTTTTCTGTTTATCGAGGAGCTATCACGCTCTCTAGTAAAAATGTAGAAGTTGCAGTTTTAGGAAATTCGTTTGTCTCTGGAGGAGAAGCATTGCCAGTACAAGTAGACATCACCAACAAAAACTCGAGCGATCTAGTTGAGGCACAACTAACCCTTTCATATCCAAAAGGTTCATCGGATGCCACAGGTGGGGACATCGAAAGAGTCAAAAAATCTCTTGGTACTATTTCTTCTGGAAAAACAAAAACTGAAGGATTTTCTGTCGTACTTTATGGAGAACAAGGAACTAGTCGTGTGGTTACCGCAACTTTAGAATACAAACTCGATGGTTCAAATGCAGTCTTCGTAAAAGAGAAAACATTTTCTGTGATGATCAACTCTTCTCCAGTGTCTTTGACTGTGGATGCTCCGTCTCTGGCTACTTCAAACCAGCCATTCATTATAAATATCCGAACAGTCTTCACAGGAGACACATTGCTCGACAATTCTATTGTACGCGTTGAATATCCAAATGGTTTCGTTTTTCAATCAGCAATACCAACACCAAGTACCAGTACCAACACTTGGGATTTGGGTGATCTCGTAAAGGGGACTGAGCGCACCATCAGTATCAAAGGTAAGCTCGTTGGTGAGCAACAGGACGAAAAAGCTTTTCGTATCTATGTCGGTTCTCGTACAAGTGAAAGTGATGCTCGTATAGCTGTTTCTTACAACTCAACACTTCACAGTATCACTATCGCAGAACCTTTTATCGGTGGACAGATTTTTGTTAACAATGATAGCTCTGATGTTGTAGCACTCACAAATGGATCAGATGTTAAAGGTAGTGTTGATTGGAAAAATAATGCTCCTATTGGAGTTATTAATCCAGAGTTTGTTCTCTCTATTTCTGGAGACAATGTCGACACTGATTCTATTGCTGCACCTGGGGGGTACTATGACAAACTTGATAAAACTATCACTTGGAATAATGAGACCCTTTTGAGTTTGGCAAAAATAGAAGCAGGAGATGTTGGTAGTTTTCCATTTAGCTTTAAAACCAAGCAGGCCAAATCAGGAGCATCAGGAGACATAAATTTATCTTTATCAGTTAAGGGTACTTTCCCAGATAGAGATTTTTTCCAAGACTCTGTCTCTGGTATTGATCAAAAAGTTCTTCGCTTTGCTTCACGATTGCAGTTTGCAGCTCAAGCGCTTTATTCAATAGGGCCAATAAGAAATACTGGTCCTTTCCCATCTAAAGTTGATCAAGATACTACCTACACAGTGCAGTGGTTTATGCGACCAGTAGAAAATCCGCTCAGTAATGCAGTTGTTACAACTACGTTACCGATAGGTGTTGTTTGGACAGGTACTATCTCACCAACAACAGAGACCATTAGCTATGCGCCTGAGACTCGTGTAGTCACTTGGAATATCGGTTCAATGCCCAAAGCAACAAGTGTGCCAGTTGTGCGTACTGTCGCTTTTCAGGTTCGGGTAAGACCAAACAAATCACAGATAGATTCGAGACTTACCTTACTCGGTGAGACCAAAGTTGCTGCGACTGATTCGGTCGCCAACGTACCACTTTCTATGATTCGCTCTGATCTGACCAACGAACTCTCGGCTGACCCAGTCTATTCCGTCGGCAAGGAAAAAGTGCTACCATAA
>CAYJDV010000065.1:0-2268 GCA_964369095.1 uncultured Candidatus Saccharibacteria bacterium
GGTAATTCCCTGGTAGGATTGGCAAGTTCCATATTCTCTATCATATGAGCGACACGCTCCCGCATCTCTTTGGCACTTTTGTTGGTGAAAGTGACAGCCAAGATAGATCCTGGTCGATTGCCTAGAGAGATGATGTGGGCGATGCGGTGAACCAAGGTCTTGGTCTTTCCTGCCCCAGCACCAGCCACTATCAGAAGCGGTCCTTCCGTAGAAAGTACTGCTTTTTTTTGGGCATCATTTAGTCCTTTGAGAATCATAGTGCAGACATTGTACTCTATTTAATTAGCTCCGAACATTGTCCCAAGTTCGGAGCAAAAAATTAAGTTGCCTGGTATACTTCTGCAATGGAAAAACTAGCTATTTTAGAACAAGGAGAAGGATACGTTGCTTATGATTGTGATACCTGTATATATATTAAGTTAGAAAAAGATGCAGTAGTTGCAGATCACCAGCATTCTCACAAAGAGACAGTATTTCTTTTGGAGGGAGAAGTTGAGGTGACTATCGTAAATGAGACTACTATAATTTCTGCCCCTTCAAAACTAATCATCCCCGGTAATACGTATCACAAATTTAAAGCTCTTACTGAGGTAACTGGTTTAGAAATGAAATAATTCAATATCCTCATTTCCTTAAACTCGTTCAAATATCCCCTCTACGCCACAGCTTCGAAGGTGCAGGCTGTCCCAAGTTCGGAGCAAAAAAGATTATAAAGATTTGATATTTAGAGAATCTGTAAAAGAATAAGGTAAAGGTACAAAGTACTCAAGCTTTCCCTCTTGTAAAGCAAAAGGGAGGTCTTTTTCAGTAACTAATATTCTTTCTGTAATTTCACTCTTTTGATATAAGCGACATTCTTCCAATCTAAATGCTTCAAAATCTTTTTTATCTAATACATATACATAGCCTTTAAAAGGTGCGCCTGAAAGTACATAGTCTAATCTTTCCTGAGTAATACGCAAATGGATAAAATACTTTGAATCTTTCTCAATTAAAGCCCAACTCCCCCCATTAGGCATTCTTCCAGGCAATCTACGAAATAATGCGTAGTACAAAGCAACTTCTGGAATAAGTGTTCCTGAAATCATGACATTTCCATAACCATCATCTTTTATTTCAAGCCCATCCAGAAGATCAGGACTGCCGTGTAAAACAACATTATTATCGAATACTAAATTTCTCAGTTCTTCAAGCACTGTCATGGAACACATTTTATCATGTTAAGACATTTCGAACATTGTTCCAAGTTCGGAGCACTTTTTTGAAGCTTATTTTGTAATGGTTATTTTCGATACCTTTGTTGGAGTTCGAGCCTAAATAAAAAAAGCCACTTGGTGAGAATGGCTTCAGTTTACTAATTACTTACGATAGTTTTAATTCCAACTTACTTAGCATTTCTTCAATTTCTTTCATGGCAGCTTCTCCTATTTTTCGATTAACACCTTTACCTTTAAGTAATTGGTCTTTCGAATAGCTGAAAAGGTCGTAAAGTTTCTTTGCTCCTATCTCTCTAAGTTGGTTATAGGTGCGGACATGAACCCCGAAGATTTCACATACTTCGTCTAAATCCATGTCTAACCAACCCTCGAGACTGTGCGTAATTGGTTTCATTACAGTAATTTGTTTTTTCCTATCTTTTCTAGAAAGCATATTCTTATGTTTAAGTGAACAAATGATTTTACTATCAAACCACAAATAATTATGATCTGAATAATAAGGGTAAGCGAGAGGTCTCGCTTACCCGTGTCGGGGCAAACCCCATCAAAGGTTCTTTTAACAGGGCAAACCCTATGGATGAACCTTAGCTATTTTATCTAAATTAAATTCATCATTACTAAAACTAGTTTTATAGCAAATGCTATAACTACTAATCCGCAAACAGTGAAAATTATTAGAAAAATGCTTTTAAGTACTCTTCTCGTTTGACTCTTTGAGTCTACGCCAGCTCCTACGTTATCGGTCACTGGATTTTGGTAATTATGTTCCATTTTCATAATTTTTTAGGGCGAACCCTGTCGTGGAAATAACTACCAAACTAAATTATAAAGAACTATAAAAAAGCATAACATATATAGTTTTTTTGTCAATATCAACACAGCAATCTCCCTACCCGACACTTTTTTGGGCATCGTTCCAAATTCGGAGCTATAGCCATATACAAGAAAGTTGACTATAAATATAGAGTGTTCTGTAATCAAAAATGACCCCAAACATCTGCTATCATATTCTTTGTAACTTATGTTTTCTCTCAAAACAAAAGACGTGCCC
>CAYJDV010000066.1:0-2259 GCA_964369095.1 uncultured Candidatus Saccharibacteria bacterium
AAACTCAATGCCTTTCGAGAAGTTTTTTCTGATATCGATGAACAAGTTATTAAGGCTGAGAAAATGTTGGCCGATGGTACTGCAACTGAAATGACGGGCATACCAGTCGCTATCAAAGACAACATCATGTTTGCTGGGCATATTGCTGGAGCTTGTTCAAAGATGCTTGAACACTACACTGCGAGTTTTAACTCCACTGCGGTGCAAGCTCTTGTTGATGCTGGAGCGGTGATTATTGGACGCACAAATATGGATGACGGTGCTATGGGTGCTTCAACTGAAAACTCTGCATATGGAGTCACTCACAATCCATATGATACGACTCGCGTACCAGGAGGTTCTTCAGGAGGCTCGACTGCAGTTGTAGCAGCTGATTTGGCAGTAGTAACACTGGGTTCTGATACTGGAGGATCAATAAGACAACCATCTTCTTTTTGTGGAACAGTAGGGATGCTTCCAACATATGGAACAGTATCTCGTCACGGTTTGATTTCTATGGGGTCGTCACTTGACGTGATTGGTCCTATCGCAAAAACTGTTGCTGATGCAGAAATACTTTATAAAATTATTTCTAAATATGAGCCACTAGATAGTACTTCTGTAAAAAATGAAGATCGAGTTTGTGATATTTCTATTAAAAAAAGAATTGCTATTCCAAAAGGTATCTTTGACCAAGGGGGAATAGATGAAGAGGTAAAGAAAAACTTTGAAACTATAAAAAGTAGTATGGAAAGCACTGGTTATGTATTTGAAGAAGTTGATCTCCCTCACTTGGCAGACGCTTTGGCTGTGTACTACATCATTATGCCCGCAGAAGTTTCTTCAAACTTGGCTCGCCTTGATGGTATCCGTTATGGGGATAGAGTAGGAGATAGTGTGAAGCAGCAAGATTTGTACGGAGATACTCGAGGAGCACTTTTTGGAAAAGAAGTTCGTCGTCGCATCTTGCTTGGTACATATGTACTTTCTCATGGTTACTATGATGCTTACTACAACAAAGCTGTTGCGCTTCGAGAGATAATCCGCGCTGAACTAGAATCTGTTTTGAAAGAATACGATGCGGTATTTACTCCGACCGCTCCTACTCCTGCCTTCAAGATAGGGGAAAAAGCAGATGACCCTGTGGCGATGTATTTGTGTGATTTGTTTACTGTACCAGGCAACATTGCTCAGCATCCTGCCATATCTGTGCCGTCAGGAAAAACACAATCAGGTTTACCACTGGGAGTTCAATTTATCGGACCAAGGTTCGGCGAAGAGAAACTTTTTGTACTAGGTAAGGTTGTTGAGGATATAAGAACAGACTAGTTTAAGGTACAATAGAGAGTATGGAAGCCCAATTACCAAATCCAGTTTTCCTAAATATAGAATATTTCTTCTTTTTGATTTATCGAGTAGTTGCTCGAATATTCAACTTCTTGTTCGGGGGAAATATCAGTGACCCAGATGCTGGGAGACAAGCATTCTCTGGACTAAAGACAATAGCCACATTGTTGGTTATTATTCTCATTACTATTGTGTTGTATTGCTTGGTTCGGCTGTATGAACTAGAACAAGAAGGTAAGCCTAAAAAAGTTAAAAAGATAGCAACTGGTACCCAAATAGAATCTTTACCTGGAGCTATGGCAGGGGAACATTTTATAGACCATAGTGCTACGCGAGTAAATGAAACTTGGAATAGTATTAGAAGTAAATTACTCTCTGATAATCCTAGTGACTGGAGATTGGCTATCATTGAAGCTGATATTTATCTTGATCGTATTCTTGATCAGAAAGGTTTTTATGGAGACACTCTTGGAGACAAGTTTAAACAAATCACTCCAGAGCGATTGCCTTCAATCCAAATAGCTTGGGAAGCACACAAGGTTCGCAATCGTATCGCTCATGATGGTGCTGACTTTGTTTTGACGATGCCGGAATCTCGTCGTGTCCTCTCTTATTATGAAATTGTTTTTCGAGATTTAGAAGTGATTGATTAAACAAAAAGACTTCACCTACAGGTGAAGTCTTTTTGTTTTTGCGCGAACGGCGGGACTTGAACCCGTAACCTCCCGCGTGACAGGCGGGTGCTCTAACCAGTTGAGCTACGTCCGCAACTTTTGTTGCGTCTACACAATAGCATTTGCTTGTGTATTGTGTCGAGGGAGAGGCTCGAACTCTCGACCTTAGCGTTATGAGTGCTACGCTCTAACCAACTGAGCTACCCCGACAATGAAGAAAATATAGCACATTTTAGAGTATTTTCAAGGCGGTACTTGA
>CAYJDV010000067.1:0-2180 GCA_964369095.1 uncultured Candidatus Saccharibacteria bacterium
AAATGGAAGTAGGTGAATATGTAGGAGATTAAGGTTTCTTACTACCGAACCCAGTATCCATACACCGAGAGTGTTCACGACCAAGGTTTTGGATAGAGTGGTGTATGCAGACACTTCACAAAAAATGAAGATACTTGGTATAAGGTGTTAGGGCATTATGATGCCGAATACGATGCAACTGGAAGAGTTATTCAACTGGTGGTGGAATGGATGACACCTTATATAAACTGACTCGGATGGCAACCTCAACCTGTTCAACGTTGAACACGATGACGACGAACGCTTTCTCAACGCTAACAACGGCAACCCTGACAATTTCTGGAACGGTAACAACCGTTTCGTCTTCCTCCGTCGCAAATCTTTTCATTTCTCTCCGACTTTTGTGGTTGGGGAGTTTTGTTTCATAAGTTGTCCATTCCATCCACCAAGCATCCTACCTACCTCATCAATTTTAAGAGATACAGCAATATATTTTTTATTATCTATTGACTTTGTTTCCCATAAGACAAGAAGAAGTATTTTGAGTGTGTCTACTTTTCGTATGGCTATTTTTACCCAAGGGAGTTTTTCTCCTTGAGAGAGAAAACTTGCAATTGATACTGCTTCTATTGTTTCTACAAAAAGGGTATCAATTCTTTGACCGAGAGAGTGTCTGTGTAGTTTTGGTAGGGTTTGATAGTAGCCATACCAAAGAATGTAAGCTTCTTTTATCTTTTGCAATAGTGGTAGTATTCGTGGGGGGGGGGGTAACATTCATAGGTAGTATTTTTTAGGGTCATTATGAGCATATTACAATTTGGCAACACATATAACAACATCGTTTCTATTGAAAATCTCCTTGAAGCTTGGAGAGAGTTTGTATGTGGAAAGCGGTCCAGAAAGGACATTCAAGAGTTTGAGCAAAATCTAATGGGAAATATAATCTTGCTTCACAATGAGCTTGTAACAAAACAATATAAACATTCCCCTTATGAAGCATTCAACATATCTGACCCAAAGCCACGGAATATACATAAAGCGAAGGTAAGAGACCGACTGCTTCATCACGCATTATATAGAACTCTTTACCCATTTTTTGATAAAACATTCATAGTCAACTCATATTCTTGTAGGTTAGATAAAGGAGTACATAAGGCAATAAATACATTTCGTCATTTTTTATACAAAGTATCAGAAAATCACACAAAGACGGTTTTTATTTTGAAATGTGATATACGAAAGTTTTTTGCAAGTATTGACCATTCTATACTTACCAAAATTATTAAGGATTACATACCAGATACCGACATTCAGTGGCTGATGTCAGAAGTAATAAGTAGTTTCAGTTCAACGAGAGAAGGAGTTGGTCTTCCTCTTGGAAATCTGACATCCCAAATCTTGGTGAACATATATATGAACAAGTTTGACCAGTTTATGAAACATAGAATGAAAGCGAAATACTATATTCGTTATGCTGATGATTTTGTTATTCTTTCTCAAGATAAAAGATGGCTTGAGGATATTCGGCAGAAGATTGAGGTTTTCTTAAAGAATGAGCTTTATCTGGAACTTCATCCAGATAAAACCTCTATTACAACAATCTCATCTGGCATTGATTTCTTGGGTTGGGTACACTTTCCTGACCATAGAGTTTTACGAACCAAGACCAAAAAGAGAATGTTGTCTGGTATAAGGAAAAACAAGGGAAGAGATGAAACTGTGCAATCTTGCTTGGGGTTACTCACTCACGGTAATGCAAAAAAGATAATGACTAAAGTTTTATCTTTGGCAGAAATAGTGAAAAGAGAGGTGGGGTAAAATAAACTAAATTGTAGTATAATTGTGCAATATGGAATTATCTACAACAGGACCAAACAAAAGATTTGAGGATATAAAACACATTGATGAAAATGGTGTTGAGTTTTGGTCCGCTAGAGAGATGTTTCTTTTGTTTGGATATTCAACGTGGCAAGCATTTGATGATGTGGTGGCTCGTGCTATAAAATCGGCTGTAAATGCTGGTCAGATTGCTGAAAACCATTTTAGTCAGTTGACTAAAATGGTTGAGATAGGGTCTAATACGAAGCGACAGGTTAAGGATTGGAAGTTGGATAGATATGCTTGCTATCTTATAGCACAAAATGGAGACCCGAAAATATCTCAAATCGCTTTAGCTCAAACATACTTTGCAATTCAAACAC
>CAYJDV010000068.1:0-2145 GCA_964369095.1 uncultured Candidatus Saccharibacteria bacterium
GCCATATATTTGCATGATAGTTATTGCAAATATAGCAATTAGGGCAAAGGAGAGGGTAAGTAACAATACTATTAAAAGCAGTATATTAATCGTTGTCATGTAAAGGCATTATATCATTTCATCCTGACTTTATTTTTCCTGTAAAAGGCAGTAGTATAAAAGAAAACTACTGCCTATGTTACATTTACAACGTTCTTCGCTGTCCAAGTTCTTACTTTGTGTTGAATATGGTCTCATCTCTTTAACAGGAGTATCTTTAATCCTTTTTGGGCTTATTGATGGGGCTTACAAGATACATGTCTTAACAACTACTTTTGTTATTGCCGTTTTCCCGGTTTCCGCTCGACTTTTTACAAGTAGATGGAAACTTGGAGATATCGGCTTCCAATGGAAAAATACCAAAGAGTCTCTGCTTTGGTATGGACTATCAGCTGTTTTGGGTATTTTAGGTCTATGGCTATATAGCTATATATTCCATATTCCAAAAGTAATAGTAGATAACCAAACCCTGGTTTACTATTCTGTTGGTGGATCTATTATCCAAGAGTTACTCTATCGTGGTTATCTGATGCGATTGGGGAGACAGCTCTTCGGTGAGGGGGTATTAAACATTGTAGTAAACGTCATTGTATTCGTCGGTATGCATATCTTTTATCCTGAATTTATTCAAAAACTTTGGATATTGATACCTGCAGGCTTTGTGTTCACGCTTTTGTATAAAAAGTATCCGAACATTTACCTGATCTCGATGGTACACATTTTACTCAACGGTGTCGCAGTTATGCTCGGCATCTTTCATTAGTTTTAAGGCGGTTTCACAACCGCTTTTTTCTTTGCATTGACTTTCGCTTAGCTCCTGGTAATATAAAGAAAAACTTAGTAATTATGGAAAAAAATGAAAAATTAGCCGTTTTCTTTGGATTACTCGCTATGGCCTCAGGTGGTTTTGTTTTCTGGCAATATGCTGAACCTGGTACTTTTAAAAACTGGTTTATAACACTGGCGTTTACCTTATCGCTTGTATGTATATTAATTTTGGTTATGCTTGTTGCTTCTTCAGAAAGTAGAAAGATCAAGGAATTGTCCGTCGATAAAGAAGATTTTGCAAAAAGAGAATTGTTATACATTGAAACAATCGTTAGGAATTACAGAAAAGATTTTCTCTTAGGTCAGGGATCAGTATTAGAACTAATCAATCGGATTGTTGTTTTTGATCATGATGCATTAGGGAATATTTGTTTCAATGCAGAAATAGCTTATTTTTTAAAAAAACAAATGGAAGAGATTATAGAAGAAAATAAAACCTCTCCATTACAGGAAATTAAAGGGCTTTTAGCAAAGACGAACGTTTATGAGGCAGGTGATGATTTTGGAACTAATCAGTATCTATTTGAACTTCAAGCTAAAGTAATTGAAATTTGCGGTGAGCAGATCATTATTGCAGCTTATGCCGAGTACAATGATGTTTGTAATACTCATACAAATGTCATGGCTTCAGCTTATCTCGATAGTCTTAATAGTGTGGAAATTTTCAGAGTCTTAGGCTTGAAAACAAAGCTTTTGGAGATAACCAAGAAGTTTGAAGTAGTAAAATAAAATTATTAAAGGCCGGATAATCCCGGCTTTTTTCTTTGCATTGACTTTTCACTCTCTTAGGAATAGTGTTACCAAAAACAGCATTATGGCGAACACTAATACTGGTGCGATGCGGCTTATTTTAGGAACCATATTAACGATAAGTGGAGTAGTAATGCTTGTGTATCGATGGAAGGAAGAACAAGGAGATTTGCTATGGGGGATTGGAGTGATACTGTTGTTTTTCGGTATAGGAGCATTGTTGCTTTATATTGGAGAAAGGATTTTCAGATCAATACTTTCAATCTTTCCAAAGCGCAGATGTAAATCATCTAAAACGGTTCGATCTAATTCAAACAGCGACACAAGTAAGCGATTAACAAACTTTTTTAAATGAGGAAACCAAGCACTTATGCTTGGTTTTTTTACCAGAGCACACCGGTTGACTTTAGAAGCTTCTTTTGATAGGATACGTGAGCTCCTTTGAAATCCCTATTTCTCTCTGTGGCACCATGAAAATGGCGATACAGAAATATATAGGTGATATTTCAAGGGATATTCCAAAATTAT
>CAYJDV010000069.1:0-2102 GCA_964369095.1 uncultured Candidatus Saccharibacteria bacterium
TATGCTCTCTCGCCTACTATCATTTAGACAAAAATAAACCCCGCATTGTGCGGGGTTTTTTGTAGTAGTAAATTTAATTTATAGTCTTACAAAGATTGAACTTTTTCCGAAAGCTTAAGAAACTCCTGGAAAATAAAACGGCTCATTGGTGTAAGGAGCGCAGATCCCTCAATTTCTTCTTTTTTCATTTTTAAAATGTTTCCACCTTCACCTTTCCAATAAGTATCACCTGAACCATAATAAACCCCGATATGCCACTCTGTATTACTTCCATCTTCTTTGTAAATAATTGTAGACAACAGGTTAAGACCTGCAGAAACTTGTATTTTAGCAGAAGTACGATGTGCTGCTCCTAATGGACCGTTACCTTCCCATTTTGCACAAGGCAATTGAACAGCAGGTTTACCCGCAAAGGGTTTATCGAGTAAAAAATATTTACCGTCATCCTGATCAAAACGGATTTGGCATGATATTTTTTTAATAACTGTTCTTTGTTTGTCTTCTTTAGTCCTAGTTCTTCTTCCTGTTTTTTGATTTGGTTTGTTCATAAGCTGATTTTTTGTTTTTAATTTTTTTGAATTTGGTCGTCTTCTGTTGAATGTTTCTGTTTGTACTGTCATATATATTATTTAGATTTTAAATTAGTCTTTAAAATACTCCTTTTTGGATAGTTTGTCAAACCAAGTAGTAAGCAAAAATCCCGCATTGCGGGATTAGATACTAAAGCTAGATATATTGTATAAATCTTGCTCGTCAACTTCTGGTTTTGGATTTTGAATAACTAGTTCTTCGTCCTGACTTGCAATTATTGGATTTTCTATTGTTTCAAAAACTTCTATTATTTCTGAAGCTGTTTGTTCTGGAATAATAACTGGCTCTGGAACATACATGTTTTCTATAGGTATATCGTTTAGTGCTAGTTCATTGTCTATAGCTATTTCTACTGGAGAGAGATCTCCTGACTGCATAATTTCCGGCAATACCGCAACATCAGGCATTGGAGTAAGTCCGGGTAAACTAGCTGGAGTCTCAGGCACTACTCTTTCTCTTTCGAATCTTGCCATCATGGTTTCTTCGCGGGCCATTTCTTTGGATTTTAGTAAACCTAAGATTTCTTCCAAATCAGAATCCGAGAAAAAGTCTATTGTGATTTTACCTCCATCGGCTTTTCTTTGAATATGTACGCGTGTTCCAAGATGCTCTTCTAATTCATCTTCAATGCTCATTACATTAGCATCTGGCAGTAGTTCACGTTTACGTACACGATCCACAGCAATACGTCTTGCAATACGTTCTGCTTCGCGAACAGAAAGCTTTTTGTACATTATTTCTTTAAACAATGTATTTTGCTCTTCGGGACGAGATGATAGCATCATCAGTGGCCGTGTGTGACCTTCGCTAATTTGGCCAGCTTGGAGTGCGTCCAAGACTTCTTGGTTCATTTGCAGTATCCGCAAAGAATTAGAAACATATTCACGACTCTTACCCATTTTGCGGCCAACTTCGGCATGAGTAAATTTAAATTCATCTATCAGTCTCATGAATGCGCGAGCTCTGTCTACTGGGTTTAAATCTTCACGCTGCAAGTTTTCAATGATAGCTAATTCCAATTTCATCTTGTCATCATCGCCATCGCGAATAATAACAGGGACTTGTTTGATACCGGCAAGCTTTGATGCACGTAGACGTCTCTCTCCGGCTATTAGTTCATAGCGGGTTTCCATACCCATGCCGTCTGGCAATTCTACTTCGGTGCGTGAGACTGTCAGCGGTTGTAGTACCCCATACATTCTTATAGAATCAGCCAAATCCCGCAGTGGTGCATCCTCGAATTCTTTACGAGGTTGGTACGGATTTGGGTCTATCTTGTCGGTATCAATAAAAAAAATTGAAAGAGAATAACTTGGCATACAAAAAGTATAACATACCCCAAAAGTATTATGCCTGTTGATAATAAGTTAATTTCAGTGTAAAGTAGTCTTATTGCCGAAGTGGCGTAATGGTAGCCGCGCTCGACTCAAAATCGAGTCTCGCAAGGGGTGGGAGTTCGAGTCTCCCCTTCGGCACATAGAAAAAATGTGAATAAAAAAAATACGCTTAGG
>CAYJDV010000070.1:0-1815 GCA_964369095.1 uncultured Candidatus Saccharibacteria bacterium
CCATATCGTTATTTATTTAGTTTGTGCTTTAGCTTGCTTTACGAAAACATACACCAGATACGTTAGCAACAATAAAAATTATTACCCTTTTGCTGCTATCAATCTATCCAAGTTTTTCAACTCACTTTTATATCCGAAGGGTTTGTCAAAGTCGCCAATGTACTTTTTTACATAATCCTCTCTAATTTTCTTCAATTCATCTACTGTTTTATCTGCCAATCTTTCCATAATTTTAAAAGTTGCTAACACCCGCTATAGTGAATAGCCGATGGAAGCGGTTAGTAAATAAGCCAGTTTAGTTGGTCGGCCACTCACCATAGCTTTTACGTTATAGCACATTAAAACGATGCTATAACAGTCATTTATCCGTTTGATCGGGTAGAGTTAATAGTCTTGGTATCAATAAATCCCCTCCTTTTTTTACCTGTTGCTTCAGGAATATTTTGTCAGCCTTTGGAACTTCGAAACGGATTATGTTTAGGTTTTTATAATAACCTCCTTCGGGTATCCAGGGAAGTTCATCATCGGAAGCTACATGTATCCAATAGTACTGACGTTGCTCCAAAGGATCGTCAATGGCTGCAGCAAACTCTCTGATCTTTTCTAACTCACGCAGGTAAGGCATGAAGACAATTAACTCAGCATACTTGCGGTTTTTAATACAGGTGTTTGACACAAGCTGCCAGTAAAATTTATCACCGTCTTTGTGCTTTGAGATTTTTGGTTTTTCATAGCCGTTGCGGATAGCATTGAAAGCATCCATGCCCTGCAAGCCTTCGTACAATGGGGCAACCAACTGGCAGAAACTCTTTTTAGTGAGTGGGCCTTTTATATCTGTAAGGGTGTCGTCAATTTCCTTTTCACCATCGGGAGAGCCTACCCAATAATCAATTTCAGGGTGCACGAAAGTTTCTTGACTTGAAAGGGAGTATTCGAGTCCTAAGATTTCCTCATGGACATACTTTTCAATGATCTTACCCCAACTGAAAGCTCTTACGGTTTGCTCAGTTTCGATAGATGCGCCTAACCTTCGTTCAATATTGCACTCTTCGATGTAGGTGTATGCAGGCTTATTGAATTCACCTTTAGCGTTAACTTCTGTGAGAGCAACTATTTCGCTGGACGAGAAGTTGCCTACTCTTTCTACATTTGATAATATTCCCATATTCCTACTTTGGTTGTTTTTGTTTTCTTAAGAAGATTATTGGAGATAGACGTTTGCAGTATGCCCATTTGCCTTGCGGCTCCGGAAACACTTTCGAAAATATGCTGGTTATTTAGTATTACTCTTTTTCTAGGGTAGTTTTCCTTATTCGACTTTGGCTTACATAATTTAGCAATATGCTGAGGTGTTAGTTTTTTTCCTTTATGCGCTTTGCTTATTTTTTTTCTTCTCTCATCGGTATAGAATACTTTTTTACCTAAGACATAAAAAGAATGTATCTCATTTTCTGAATGAGTGACCCACTCTAAATTATCGACACAGTTATTGGATTTATTTCCGTCTTTGTGATTGACACAAGGTTTATTTTCTGGATTAGGGATAAAGGCAATAGCGACTAGCCTATGAACCATGTAGCGCCTCTTTTCGCCTTTTTTAGAAAGAGTTACCCTCCTATATCCTTGTGTGTGTTCTGGATTTAAAATCTTTTCTAAGAATGATAGTGTTCTTGAAAGTGATTTTACTTTACCCTTATTATCAATTTGATAACATCCTTCATAACCCGATATGTCCCTCCATTCATCCACTACTCTTTCATTTTAGATTTTAGAAGTTTTTCGAGTTTGCTGAAACTTGTTGTTTCGTTCTTTTCG
>CAYJDV010000071.1:0-1798 GCA_964369095.1 uncultured Candidatus Saccharibacteria bacterium
TGGCTGACTTTTCTAAATGGTGGATGATCTCTTTCTGGAAGTCCGCAGTCTCATACTTTACATAATGGGCATAATAGAAGTGGAAGAAGTACAAGAAGCTATCTTTAGTGATAGAGGTTCGCACTAACTTATCTTTCATCATTTTATTCACTAAACTGGTTTCAATTATTTTAGTCATAATTATTTTTCTTTGTTAATTCTTTTAATGGATTTGCTCTTGGTAATAGAAGCGAGTTTAAGAGCGTTGCGGACGATCTTTGCCTGTGACGGTGTGAGTGCTTCGCTTTCTTCTTTTGTCGTGATTTCGAGTTTATTTTTGTAGTTGTCATTGCGGTGACGGAGCCAGAAACTGATGGCGGGATAATTCTTTTCCTTAATCAAGGTGAGGAGCTGTGTCTCACTCATATCGTTCACCAACGCCACACCGTCTTTAAGTGCTTGATCCATTTTCTTGCAGAATGAAGCATCGTCTTTCCGCCAACGGTATACACTATTGCGAGAGACACCTGTTTTTTCACAAGCAACTTGTACAATCGGTACTTTTGTCAGTTCTTCAAAAAAATGATCTTGGAGTTTATTTTTCTTCATAGAAGTTTTTGATTATCTCTGCTTTGCGACCAGTCAGTTTTTCGTAACGGCGAATTGCCAAGTCACAAAACACAGGCTCAATCTCTAAGGAGTACACCTTGCGACCCAATTGTTCCGCACAGATCATGGTGCTAGCAGATCCCGAGAAGGCATCAAAAATAATGTCGCCAGGCTTAGTGCAACGCATAATGAACTTATGATGTAATTCTGGATTCTTGCTTGTTGGGTGCTCCATTTGATTCGATGGAAGTCGCTTCGTTGCCCAGAGGTTTGATATTTCTTCAAGCAATTGGTTTCCTGTGCTTAGATCTTTGTTTTGTATCTCATTGAGATTTTTTACCAAGTCAGACAAGTACGGAGATCCTTTGCTTCCATATACACAAAATTCTGTGCACTTATTAAATGCAACCGTAGGGGTCGGTGATGAATTGTTCTTCACCCAGACATTAAGTCTTCTATTCTTAATACCCAGTTCCATGTAGAGTGTTTGAAAAACCCACACCCAAGCTTCATCAGCCCAGAACGCCACATGGAGGTCTTCGACAGATACAGAAAGTGCAGACTTCAATACTTGTCGAATAAATTCAACGTACTCTTTTGGGGACTGGTTGTCGTCGAAAGAGCCACCATAGTTTCTGGTGTTACCAACGCCTTTGTCATATGACAACCCAATATTGAAAGGTGGATCACTATAAATAGCCGTCGCCTTATGTTCGCCGAATAGTTTTTGTACTGCGTGTATGTCTGTTGAACTAGCACAGAGTAATTTGTGGTCACCCATGATAATGAGATCACCTTTTTGCACCACAGGTGTCTTTATCTTCTTGATTTCCTTGTCGACGTCAAACTTATCGTCTTTTGTATCTTTGTCTTCATCCCAAAACTTTGCGATTTCCATGTCAGAAAATCCTGCAAATTTTATGAGATCTAAATCAAACGACTTAAGCTTTTCAAAATCCCACTCGCCATCGTTCACATTGCTTTCAAGTGCAATCTTGGTACGCTCATCATTAGTGAGCGTACGATCTGGAACGAGAACAGGGACTTCCTTGATTCCTAATTGAGTGAGGGCTACTTTTCTTTGATTACCCGACAAAACAGTATTGTCGGTATCAATAACAATCACACTATGGAAACCACTTTGAATAATTTTCTCTTTTAATTTCTCAAGAGCGACCTTTGTTATTTTCCTCGGATTTTCTTTCCAAGG
>CAYJDV010000072.1:0-1779 GCA_964369095.1 uncultured Candidatus Saccharibacteria bacterium
AGATATCTCAACGTCTGATTATGAAAAAAGTTATTCCTAAGTACATCTTTGTTGTAGGGGGTGTTATTTCCGGAGTCGGAAAAGGAATAACAGCCTCCTCTATAGCCAAGATACTTCAGGACCAAGGTCTCGCTGTTACGGCTATAAAAATAGACCCATATGTAAACATCGATGCTGGGACAATGAATCCGACAGAACATGGAGAAGTCTTTGTGACAAAGGATGGAGACGAGTGTGATCAAGATATGGGGAACTACGAAAGGTTTCTAAATGTTGACCTCACTCGTATCAACTACATGACTACTGGTCGGGTTTACCAAAGTGTCATAGAAAATGAACGCGCGCTCAAATACAAAGGCGCCTGTGTTCAGGTTGTGCCACATATCCCACTTGAGATAGTAGGGCGCATTGAAAGAGCTCAGAAAAATGCCAACGCTGAAGTAACCCTTATCGAAATAGGTGGAACAGTTGGAGAGTATGAAAACATATTGTTTCTAGAAGCGGCTCGCATGCTCAAACTTCGAGATCCAGGTAATGTCATGTTTGTCATGGTTTCATATCTACCGACTCCGTCGAAGCTCGGAGAGATGAAGACTAAGCCTACTCAGCACTCTGTCAGAACACTAAACTCTTCAGGAATTCAGCCAGATATAATAGTTGCTCGTTCCAAAGAACCTCTTGATGAAAAGCGAAAAGAAAAGCTTTCATTTTTCTGTAACGTCCCACGTGGACAAGTTATCTCCGCACCTGACATCGATAGTATCTATGATATACCGATAAATTTTGAAAAAGAAAATCTCCCAAAAATTATTGCTAAGCTTTTGAATATAAAATTCCCAACCAAAAAACCAGGAACATCTCTAGCTTGGAAGAAAATGGTTTCTGTTGTTCATAATGCCAAAGACGAAGTTAGGATCGCGATAGTAGGAAAGTACTTTGATACTGGAGACTTCACACTTTCTGATTCATATCTATCTGTTATTGAGGCGGTCAAATATAGTGCCTATGCGCTCGGCAAGAAGCCAGTGATTGATTGGGTAAATGCGCTTGAATTTGAGAAGGACCCAAAGAGTGTTTCAAAACTGAAAAAATATCATGGAGTACTTGTCCCAGGAGGATTCGGAAGTCGGGGGATAGAAGGTAAAATCAAAGCTATAGAATACGCTCGTAAAAACAAGATCCCATATCTAGGGCTTTGTTACGGCATGCAACTTGCTGTTATTGAATCCGCTCGTCATTTAGCTGGTATAAAGGGCGCTACAAGCCGAGAATTAAGTCCTAAGAGTAGTGAGTGCGTTATTGATATCATGGACTCTCAAAAGGAGAAAATGAAAAAAGAAGAATACGGTGGTAGCATGCGACTTGGAAGTTATGAATGTTTCCTCAAGAAAGGTTCTATCGCGCAGTCTTTATATAAAACAAATAAAATACTAGAACGCCACAGGCATCGCTTTGAAGTAAACCCACTATTCATAGAAAGACTCGAAGAAGCAGGGTTAGTTTTCTCTGGCGTCTCTCCTGATGGAACACTTATGGAAATCGTGGAGCTTCCAAAATCAGTCCATCCATTTTTTGTCGGATCACAGTTTCACCCAGAATTCCAAGCCAGGCCTTTAGCTCCGCATCCACTTTTTACAGGATTTATAAAAGCGGCAGTGTCTTATAAAAAAAATAAAAAATAATTTCTTGTATTTATTTTAGAATAGAAGTTGGATTAATATTTTTAACTATTTCCGTAACGCATTATAAGAGTTATACTATACTAGTAGCCAATGCTTG
>CAYJDV010000073.1:0-1667 GCA_964369095.1 uncultured Candidatus Saccharibacteria bacterium
ACAACAAAGATGTACTTAGGAATAACTTTTTTCATAATCAGACGTTGAGATATCTTCGAGTTGCAAAGTAACTAGACACTGCTCCAAGAAATAGTCCTACTAACAGAACGAGTAGCGAGTTACTGATAAGGTGCGAGACGTAGTACTGGTATAGATTCATTTCCATAAGTGTACCAATCTGTCGAGTTATAAAATAAGTGATTGGCAAAAACAATAGCGTAGTGATGATCCAAGCGAAGAGTCCATAAAGCATACCCTCAACGATAAACGGGCCACGCACATAAGAACCACTTGCTCCGACGAGTCTCATCACGCCGATCTCCTCACGAGACATATAGATAGTAAGTCTGATAGTGGTGTACATGATGATTATAGAAATGAGAGAGAGTATCAAAGTTACCGCTAGTCCACCTGATCTTGTACCAGAAATTAAAAAGTTTAATCGTTCAATAACAACTTTGTTCTGAGCAAAGTTTATACGTTCGATAATCTGACTGTTGTCCCTTGCCACCTGGCTATCTCCTTCTAAAAGAGTAGCTATGGATTCGTATTGTGCAGAATCTTTTGCTTTGATTCGAAGTGAGCCACCAAACGGATTGTCTCCCAATTCATCGAGCGCTTGAATAGTCAAATAGTCATCAGTGTGACGTTCTCGAAAAGCCAAGACTTCTTCGTCGGCTGACACATATTCAACACTTTGAACTTCTGGTACTTTCTGAAGTGTTTCTTGGAGAGCAAGGATGCGCTCTTCAGGTGCGTCAACTGTAAAATAAACAGCGATGTCTACCTTTTGTTGAAGCGAAGTTATAATAGAAGAAAGAGATGCATTAAAAAGAAATAGTGCAGTGATAAGCGCCAAAGTAATAGTCGTTACTAAAACAGAAGCCGAAGAAACAAGTCCACTTCTTCTAAAGTTTGTCCAACCTGATTTAAATACTCTTTTTAGGGTTATCCAGAACATAGTTTTATTATACCAGAATTAAACTTTAGTTTTTGGCTTCTTGTCATCCCCAACAATGCGACCACGTTCCATTGAAACCACTCTCGACGGGATAGCATCCATAACCTGTCTATCGTGAGTAGTCAAAATAACAGTAGTACCGAGATCATTAATCTTTTTCAAGATATGGATAACTTCGGCAGTGTTGGCACTATCTAGATTGCCAGTCGGCTCATCAGCGATGAGTATTTCTGGTTGGTTGATGATTGCTCGAGCGATAGCCAGACGCTGTTTTTCTCCGCCCGAAAGCTGACTTGGAAAGTGATACATACGGTCTTGTAGGTCTACAAGTTGGAGTACATGAGGAACGTCAGAGATGATTTCTTCGTCACTTTTACCAGCTGCCTCCATAGCAAAAGCTATATTTTCATAAGCAGTCTTATTTGGGAGTAATCGAAATTCTTGAAATACTGTACCGATGCGACGACGAAGATTTGTCAGCTCTGCTGTTGAATATGATTGCAAATCAACATTATCAAAAAGAACAGTACCTTCTGTAGGATCTTCTTCGCCTGATATAAATTTGGTTATAGTAGTCTTGCCAGCGCCAGAAGGTCCGACGAGTGTCAAAAATTCACCTTTCTCTATTTCAAGATTGGCGTGTTCGATACCAACGGCACCGTTCGGGAAAACTTTTGAAACATTTACAAACTGAATCATTACGGGA
>CAYJDV010000074.1:0-1637 GCA_964369095.1 uncultured Candidatus Saccharibacteria bacterium
ATCGTCGATAGTTTGATTTCTCACGCAATACTCCAAAGTACTTCTGATATACATATAGAACCAGGGGAGAAAGATTTGGTTATCCGATATCGTATTGATGGCATACTTCATGATGCTATGACACTACCCAAAGATGCAGCACCAGCTGTGACAGCTCGTATCAAAGTGCTTTCAAATCTCAAACTCGATGAAAAACGTCTTCCCCAAGACGGTCGTTTCAAGATGATCATCGATGATGCTCCGGTGTCATTTCGTGTTTCAACGCTGCCAACATATTTTGGAGAAAAAACTGTTATCCGTATTTTGAAAGAATCTTCCCATGGTTTTACATTGGAGGGATTAGGTTTCCATGGTGAGTCACTTGAACGTATTCATGAAGGTATGAAACAGCACTCAGGGATTGTCCTTGCTTCGGGGCCGACAGGTTCTGGTAAAACAACTACTCTATATACTATGCTCGACATCTTAAACACCCCAGAGGTAAACATCTCAACTGTTGAAGACCCTATCGAGTATCAAATGCCTCGCATAAACCAAACACAAGTAAAAAGTGAAATAGGTATGACATTTGCCAATGGACTTCGTGCACTTCTTCGTCAGGACCCAAACATTATCATGGTGGGAGAGATCCGTGACGGTGAAACTGCGTCTCTAGCTGTTAATGCTGCTCTTACTGGTCACTTAGTGCTTTCAACTATCCACACCAACTCAGCCGCTGGAGCTATTCCTCGTTTGATAGATATGGGAGTTGAACCTTTCCTTATCGCCTCAACTGCTAAAGTTATTGTTGCCCAACGTTTGGTAAGACGCTTAACCACCGCTAAAGAACAATATTTTTTGACTGATGGAGAAATAACAGCGCTTGGTAAAGCAGTTGACCTTGAACATGCACGAACATTTTTGGAAGCAGAAAAGATAATAAAACCTGGATCTACATGGAAAGAAATACCTTTTTATCGACCAAAAGCTAATGAAGAATCTGAAGATGGATATAAGGGACGTGTAGGTATTCACGAGGCGCTTAAGGTTTCAACTGCTATAAAAGAAATAATCCTAAGAGGTGGTTCGGCTGATGAGGTTGAAGCTCAAGGAAAGAAAGAGGGGATGATGACTATGATCGAAGACGGTATTTTCCAAGCTATTCAAGGTCAAACTACGATAGATGAAGTGCTTCGCGTAGTTTCAGAGTAAAAAAGAAACAACTTGTTAAAAATTTGATACACTACTAGGAGTATGAAATTTTCTTATAAAGCACGAAATACAGCAGGTGTTGTTTCTACCGGTATTGTTGAGGCGCGCGATAGAGTCGAAGCTATCAATACAATTCGAGAGCTTGGAGTTACTCCGATATTTGTAAATCAAAAAGCAGGAGGATGGCTCGGTTCAATTAATATTTCTTTTGGTGGTGGAAGTGTAAAGCTTAGTGAAAAAATACTTTTAACAAAAAACCTTTCAGGAATGCTTAAGGCCGGACTTTCTCTTTCTCGCGCTCTCCAGGTTCTCTCAAGGCAAACAAAAAATAAATACCTCAAGAAAATAATAGAAACTTTGTCTGAAACAATAGATAAGGGTGGTACATTTTCTGATGGTTTAGCCAAGTATCCAAAGGTTTTTTCAGCACTTTTCGTTTCTATGGT